>NZ_JBHZAV010000108.1:0-32320 GCF_042754445.1 Embleya sp. NPDC059213 | reverse complement strand
GTGTTGCTGCGGTCTCCGGGATCCGCCGACTTGGCCTCAAACGCCGGCCGGGCTTGAAAAGTGGCCTCAAACGCCGGCCGGGCTGATGGGGCCGGCCTCAACGCGCCGGCCGGGCTGGACGGCTTGGCGTCAAACGCCTGCCGGGCTGAAGAGCTTGGCCTCAAACGCCGGCCGGGCTGATGGGGCCGGCTTGGGCGGAAGGCTTGGCGTCGAAGGCCGGGTGGGCTGGAGCGCTTGGCTTGGGCGGAGGGCTTGGCCTCAAACGCCGGCCGGGCTGAAGGGGTTGGCTCGGGTGGAGGGTTTCGCCTCGGGCGCCGGCCGGGCTGATGGGGCCGGCTTGGGCGGAGGGCTTGGCGTCGAAGGCCGGGTGGGCTGGAGCGCTTGGCTCGGGCGGTGGGCTTGGGGTTGGACGGTGGTCGGGTCGATGGGTTTTGTTCGGGTCGGAGGGGCGGATCGGGCTTGTGGGGCCGGTTCGGGTGTGGTTCAGGTGTCTGGGGTGGGACACGTGTGGCGCCGTGCGCCTCGGTGGTGGTCGAGGGGCACGGCGCCGGTGTGTTGCCGGGGCGTGACGGCGAGGCGTCGGCCTCGGCGGGTCGATCAAGAAGGACGCGTGGCGCCCGCGATCGGCATGGTGTTGATCGAGGAGATCTCGACCGGCTTGCGCGAGTTCGCGGCGTGCACCATCTTGCCGTCGCCGATGTAGATGCCGACGTGGCTGATGCCCGAGTAGAAGAACACCAGGTCGCCGGGCTGCAGGTTGGCGATCGACACGTGCGGGTCGGCGGCGAACTGGTCGTTGGTCACGCGCGGCAGCGAGATGCCGGCCGACTTGTACGCGGCCTGGACCAGACCCGAGCAGTCGTAGGCGTTCGGGCCGGTGGCGCCGTACACGTACGGCTTGCCGATCTGCGCCTTGGCGAAGGCCACGGCCTGGGCGGCCTTGCTGCTCGACGCGGTGGACGAGCCGCCACTCGGCGCCTGGTTGCCCTTCGAGCCGCCGGTGGCGGGCTTGGCGGGGGTCTTGGCGGCGGGCTTGACCGACACGTCGGCGGACGGCTTGCTCGCCGGCTTGGGGGTGGTCTTGCCGGGCGTGACGCCGGTCTTCGGCTGCACCTTGATGCTCGGCTGGGCCGGCGCGGCGGCCTTGGAGAGCACGGGGGCCGAGCCGGTCAGCCGGAGGGTCTGGCCGATCCGGATCAGGTCCGGGCCGGACAGGAGCACATCGCGGTTGATCTCGTACAGGCTCTGCCAGCCGCCGGTGACCTGGTTGGTCTGGGCGAGCCCGAACAGCGTGTCGCCGGCCTTGACCACGTAGCCGGCCTTGTCGGCGGGCGCGGCGGTCTCCGGCGCGGCGGGTGCGGCCTGGACCGGGGCGGCCTCGACCGCGGCGGTCGGGACCGCCGACAGCACGGCGGAGGCGCCGGAGGGGGCCTGCTCGGAGGTGGAGGGGGCCTGCGCGTGGGCCGTACCGGCAGTGGCGACCGGGATCACGACACCCATGCCGGCGATGCCCACCGCCGCTACGAAGCGGCGGACGTTGGTGGGTCGAGCGGCGCGATGACGAGCGTTTGCGGACAGCATGAAATGGGGTCCTCTCCTGTCGCCTACGAGGTGAGCTGTC
Source organism: Embleya sp. NPDC059213 (assembly GCF_042754445.1). Taxonomy (NCBI): domain Bacteria; kingdom Bacillati; phylum Actinomycetota; class Actinomycetes; order Kitasatosporales; family Streptomycetaceae; genus Embleya; species Embleya sp. NPDC059213. Next base: position 30,699 of record NZ_JBHZAV010000108.1, on the reverse strand, counting down.
GGATTCGGACTGGAGCAGCCCGGTCGCGCAGCACGCGACTTCACCCCTAGCCGTCACCGGAACGATCCCGGCCACGGCGATTCACCTGGTTCCCCCGCTCCCGTCGGATTCTTCGATGTAGACCTCCCGCTGCCGGCGACGGGATTCGGCGTACCGGCGACAGGGTTCACCCGAAAGGTGAATCGGCGAGAAAGGTAGGCAATACGGATGCCGGATCACAACCGAAACGCCGAGTTTGCCTCCGGTGTAAAGGCGGAATAAGTGCGACATCTCGGCCGGCCCACCGGTCGATGCACCACTCATGACGAGGGGATATCTCGGAGAGTGGCGTGATCATTCGGTCACGGAAAATAATCGAGATTCATGCCGGGGTGCGGAAAATGAATTACCACCCGAAGTCGGCTAAGTAATTTATGTCCGTTTTATCCATGCGGCCTACATCACATTTCGGCCGGTTCGCGAAGCAAGGTGCGAGGGGGTTCCACCGGACGCGCCGGCGACGAGGCGGCACCGTGGTGCGCACGGGCGCGGCGCCGCGCCGCCGATCGCGAATACCGGGGGTGTGGGCATGATCGCGCAGTGCGCGAGGGCATCGCCGCGGGAACGGCGCGGGGGTCGACGAACGGGCAGGCCGGCCGGGACCCGACCCACTGGTCCCTCCCGGCGGGCCAGGCCCGGTGGTACCTGCTCGTGTCCGCGGCCTGCCTCGGCTGGTTCGTGGTTGCCTGGCTGCTCCGGTTCGGGCGGGCGTACCGGTTGCGCAGGCGCGCGGCGCCGGCCACCGCCGAGCGCGTTCTCGACTTCCGGGAGATCGCGCTGGTCGCCGGCGGTTCGACCCGGTTCGCCCGGGTCGCGCTCGTGGCGATGCACCACCGTCGGCGGGCGGTGATCGGTGCGGATCGTCGGATCGGCCTGCTCGCACCCGAGCCGGACGACCCGGTCGAGCGCACCGTCTTCGACGCGGTGGGCGCGGCCCGAACCGCCCTGATCGGGCCGATCGTGGACGCGGTCGCCCGGTTCGGGCCGACCGCCGGATGGCGACCGGCGCGGACCCGGTTGGAACAGGACGGCCTGCTGCCGAGTGAGCGGGACGTCGACCCGCGTGGCACCTGCAGCCTGTGTGTCGTCCTGTTCCTCGGCATCGGCTTCGGCGTCGCCGAAGGGATGACCGGTTCGCCGGGCTGCGCCACGGTGTCGGTCCTGGCGCTGATCGCCCTGGTACCGCGACTGTTCACCCGGCCGCTCGCCGCGCAGACCGTGGCGGGCCGGGCCCGGATCAGCACGCTGCGTCGGATGCCGCCGACCGTGCAAGCGGACTCCGCCGAGGACGTGCCGACCCGGATCGCGGTCTTCGGCCCGGAAGCGGTCCCGGACCCGATCGTCCGCGCGTCCCTGATGCCCTTGCCGCCCACGCCGTCGTCCGGCTGACCGGGCGCAGGCCGGGCGCATCGGGGCCGGACGCGCATGCCGCGTCGCGCCGCTCAGCCCGTGAACGCCTCCACCAGGGACCAGATCGCCAGTCCGAGCATGCACACGCCGCCGATCCGCTGCACCGTCTGCAACGGGACCCGCTTGGCGATGAACCGTCCCGCGAGCAGCGCCAGCGCGGAGACCGACATCAGCGCCGCGGCCGAGCCGATCGCGGTGGACCAGGTGCCGTTGGTGGCCGCCAGGTTGGCGGTGGTGATCTGGGTGAGGTCGCCCCATTCGCTGATGAACACGGCCATGAACGCGGTGGAGAAGACCGGCCAGAACCCGGTCACGGTCTTGCCCGCGGTGTCCTCGTCGTCGTCCCCCGCCCCGCCGCGCAACAACATGAAGGCGCCGAAGCCGAACAGTGCGGCGGAGACGAGCTTGACGATCCAGCCGGGCAGCAGGCCGAGCAGACCGCCCGCGCCGACGGCGATCGCGACGTGCACGACGAACGCGGTCGAGGTGCCGAACCAGACGTAGAGCGGTCGCATGCGGGTGCCCATGGCAAGCGACGCGAACATCGTCTTGTCCGGGAGCTCGGCGAGGAAGATCAGCCCGAAGGCGGTCAGGATCGCCAGAGGGTCGAGGTGCATCCGGGTGGCTTTCTGCGAGAGCCGGGCCTCCGGGTCTTCACGAAGGCGCCGCTCGGCGACCGGAGGACCACTCGGCCCGGCACGACGGGTGCAGCCGCGTGGAACGCGGATGCGTCGGTACCTGGCCGAAGGTCTCGCCCGCCCGCCTGGAGCACGGGCCCGGCCACCGGGAGTCCGAGGACTCCAGCATGTCGACGACCGGTTTGCGGGGCTACTCCCCTTCGCTGTCGCCGACCCTACCGCACCGGGCCGGCCGGCCGACTACGACGGGGGCGCGGCCAGGACCCGTGCCAACGACCAGCGCAGTTGTGCCTCGTCCAGATCAGTGCCCAGCGTGAGCACCTGCAACATGGTGCCGTCCAACACCGCCAGCGCCGCCGCGGCCGCCTGCGCGCCGACCCGGGCGGACAGGAAGTCGCCGACCCCCTCGACCCACGCCACGGCGAACCCGCGCAGTTGTGGGCTGCGGGCCGCCGCCAGGTACAACTCGTATTCCACCAGCGCGCGCGGGCGGTCCGCGAGGTATTCGGCGGTGAGGGCGGTGAGCACCTCCGGCAGGTCCTCGGCATCGCGGGTTCGGCGCACCCACTGCGCCAACAGCGCCACCGTCTCGCTCGACGCGTGCGCGAGGGCCGCCGCGACCAGGTCGTCGAGCGACGCGAAGTAGTACGTGGTCGCCCCCAGCGGCACGCCGGCCCGGGCCGCGACCAGCCGATGCGTGGTGTTGCCCACCCCCACCTCGGCGATCACCTCGCACGCGCCGCGCACGATCCGCAGCCGGCGCCCCTCGGGATCGCGGGTCGTGGTCAATGCGCACCGCCCAGGTTCAGCACCACCACGCCCGCGATCACCAGCGCCATCCCGAACGCCTTGAGCAGCGTCACCGGCTCGTTCAGGAACACCGCCCCGACCAGCGCGATCGCCACGGTCCCGAGCCCGGACCAGATCGCGTACGCGGTGCCCACCTGCAACTGCCGCAACGACAGCGTCAACAGGTAGAACGCCCCCGCGTATCCGGCCAGACACGTCACGGTCGGCCACAACCTGGTGAACCCGTCCGTGCTCTTGAGCAGGCTGGTCGCGATCACCTCACACGAGATCGCCAACCCCAGGAACAACCAGGCCACGGCCCTCTCCCCTCCGAGTGGTACAGATGTACAAGTACAAATGTACAAGTCCCGGGCATGGATGTGTCCAGGGCGTCGGCGAGGAGAGTGGGCCGCGGGCTACGGGGTGGAGACGGCTTCCGGGACGGCTCGCGCGCCTCGGGAGTCACCCGATCCGCCGGGGCGCGGCCCGTGGGTCCGGCGTATCGCGTACGCGACGAGCACGACCGCGAGGCTGCCCAGGCTGGTGAACAGTTGGGTGCGCTGGTCGTCGATGACCGCCATCGCCACGAGCACGGCGACGAAGCCCGCCATCACGATCCAGGTGAGATAGGGGAACAGCCACATCTTCAGGGTCAGTCGCTCCGGAGCCTCACGCTCCAACCGGCGCCGCATCCGCAGTTGCGAGGCGCCGATCATGATGTACATGAAGATGGCGATCGCGCCGGAGGAGTTGACCAGATAGGTGAACACGGTGTCCGGCGACAGGTAGGCGAGCAATACCGAGACCCAGCCGACGACCGTACCGGCCAGGATCGCCCGCACCGGGACGTTGCGCCTGCTGGTCTTGACCGACCACTTGGGGGCGTCGCCGTGCGAGGCCAACGCGAAGAGCATGCGCGAGGACACGTACACCGACGAGTTGAGCACGCTGAGCACCGCGGTGAGGATCACCACGTCCATCACGGTGCCCGCGCCGGGCAGGCCGATGATGTCCCACGCGGCGACGTACGGGCTGGCCAGCACCTCGGCGCCGTCCCACGGGACGATCGTGACGACGAGGAAGATCGAGCCGACGTAGAACAGGATGATCCGCCAGATGATGCCGGTCGTGGCCCGCGCCACCGAACGCTCGGGCTCCTTGCTCTCGGCGGCGGCGATCGTGACGATCTCGGCGCCGCCGAAGGCGAAGATGACCACGACGATGGCGGAGAAAATCGAGGTGAAGCCGTTCGGCGCGAAACCGCCGTGCGAGGTGAGGTTGGCGAAGTCGAACGAACTCCCCGGCCACGCGCCGAACACGTGCAGACCGCCGACGACGAGGAAGGCGATGATCGCGGCGACCTTGACCGAGGAGAACCAGAACTCGAACTCGCCGAAGGACTTCACCGACAGCAGGTTCGTCGCGGTCATCACCGCCATCAGGGCCATCGCCAGCACCCACAGCGGCAGGTCGAGCCAGGCGTGCAGGATCGCGGCGCCCGCGACCGCCTCGACGGCCACGATGACCACGTAGTAGTACCAGTACAGCCAGCCGATCGTGAAGCCCGCCCAGGGCCCGATGGCGGTGCGCGCGTAGTCCGAGAACGAGCCCGAGGACGGCCTGGCGACGACCATCTCGCCGAGCATCCGCATCGTGCACAACACCAGTGCGCCGGCGAGACAGTAGGACACGATCGCGGCCGGGCCGGCGGTCTTGATCACGCTGCCGCTGCCGACGAACAGACCGGCCCCGATCGCCCCGCCGATCGCGATCATGGCCATGTGTCGGTTGCGGAGCGAACGGCTGAGTCGGGGTTGCCCGGTCGGGGGTGTGGGTTGCGACATGGAGACTCCTGCATGGCGGGGAACGGGGGAGGCAGGGGGAGACGGCGGCCCCGGAGTGTGGCGGCGCGCCGGTTCGGGCGATTGCCCGGGGGAGGGGCCGGTCAGGTCCAGTCGCCCTCGCGGCCGGCGCCGATCACCCAGGTCAGGGCCCGGAACCGGCGCAGCGCCTCGCGGGCGTCGGGGGCGTCCAGCCGGACGGTGCGCGGGCCGACGACGTCGACCCCGGCCGCCGCGCTCGCGCGTTCGGCGAGGTAGGGGCTGTCCAGGTCGACCTCGACCACGTGCGGGGCGGCCGGCTTCGCGGTGGGCCGCGCCGGCGGGACCGCCAACGCGGCGGCGGCCTCGCGGCGGATGTCGGTCGCCGTCGCCGCGGGGGTGCGACAGATCGCCGCGTGGCGGGAGATGGCCGTCTTGACCGTGACCGTGCGGCAGCCCGGGGCGTAGCGGGCGGCCCGGGCGCAGGTCGGGTCGTCACCGGTGACCAGCACCACCGGGACCCCGGCCTCGGCCGCGACGAGCGCGTTGAAGCTTCCCTCGTCGACCGGGCGCCCGTCGACGCGGACGGCGAGCACGCTGTGCGAGAGGTAGGTGTGGGCGAGCACGCCGGCCTCGCCCGCGCCGGTGTGGTAGCCGACGAACGCCAGTGCGTCCACGCCGAGTTCGAGCCCCTGGAGCATGCCGAGGGGTTTGTTGCGGCCGACGATGAGCAGCGCGCGCGGGTCGAGTTCCTCCAAGAGCACGTTGTCCATGCCGCAGTGCGCGTCGTTGACGATCACCTCGTCGGCACCGCCGTCCAGGAAGCCGGCCACGGCCGCGTTGACGTCGCCGGTGAGCAGGCGCCGGAAACGTTCGTAGCGCGGGTTGCCGGCGGTCACGTCGGCCGGCAGCACCGTGCCGGTGGCGCCTTCCATGTCGGCGGAGATCAGCACGCGGGTCATACCGCCACCTCCTCGGGGTCGGGACGGTCGGGCTCGGACTCGTTCCCCGAGGAGTTCGTGGCCAACAGGTCCACCAGGGCGTGCACCTGCGCCGCGCCGCTCTCCCGGACCACCTCGCGCACGGTCTGCGCCTCGCGGACGGTGGCCAGGTGCACCGTGTCGTCCACCACGCGGTAGCCGTACACGGCCGGTCGGGGCAGCGAGTTGTAGGCGAAGTGGGACGAGAAGTAGTAGGCGCCGGTGTCGTACAGCGCGACGACGTCGCCCGGTTCGAGCAGCGGCAGGGCGCGGCCGACGGCGGTCAGGTCGCCGGCGAAGCAGCACGGGCCGGCGACGTCCTGGATCTCCTGCGGTGCGTTCTTGGGCCGGCCGTGCGCGTCGAAGGCGCCCACCCGCAGCGGCCACGCCTGGGGCATGAACACCGTACGGGTGGCCACCTGTGCGCCCGCGTGGGTGATCGCGATCCGTCGGCCGCCGGCGCTCTTGGTGTATTCCACCAGCGAGGCGATCGTGCCGTTCTTGGCGAGCAGGGAGCGGCCGAACTCGGTGACCAGTTGGTAGCGGCCGTCCAGGAGTTCGGGCACGGCCGCGCGCAGTTCGGCGACGTAGTCGGTGAAGGTCGGGTCGTCCTCGTCGCCGGCGAAGTTCACCGGCAGGCCGCCGCCGATGTCCAGGCCGGTGATCTGTCGGCGGCCCAGGACGGTGTTGATGTGCTCGGCCAGTTCGTGGGTGGCGCGCAGGCCGGCGGCGATCAGCGACAGCGGGCAGCCCTGGGAGCCGACGTGCGCGTGCAGCCGGTTCAGCCACGGCCGGCGGGCGAACGCCTCGACCACGGCTTCGACGGCTCCCGGGTCGCGCAGCGCGATGCCGAACTTGGAGGTGCTGGTCGCGGTGCTCATCGCGCCGATCGCGCCGGCGCCGACCTGCGGATTGACCCGGATCCCGATCGGTCCGGCGGGCGGGCGCTCGGCCACGATCGCGTCGATGCGGGCCAGTTCCTGGAAGTTGTCGACGTTGACGGCGATGCCGTGCGCGAGGGCGTGGCGCAGCTCCTCGACGGTTTTGGCCGGACTGTCCAGGACGAGCCGCTCCGGGGTGAATCCGGCGGCCAGGGCCTGCTCCAGTTCGCCCGGCGAGGCGACCTCGCAGCCCATCCCCGCGTCGGCGAGCAGGCGCAGGACCGGGACCAGGCCGCAAGCCTTGGCGGCGAAGGTGTGCAGTACGGGCGTGTCGCCGAAGGCCGCCGTCAGCGCGGCGACCGAGGCCCGGATGCCGTCCACGTCCAGCAGGCCCACCAGGGGCTGCCCGGGGCCCAGCAGGCCCTGCTCGACGACTCGGGCCAGGGCCGCCTGTCGAGCCGATCGACGCCGTCGGGCCACTGCGGAAGTCACGTGCACCACACCTCGAAGTTCTCAAGTGTTCGCGACCCGTTCGAGTCGCATGCACAGCTTGGATCCGGGCGAGAGCGGGCGTCAGCGTCGTGGGCGACCAAAGGCGGAGGCATCGATCGTGTGTCGTGACAAGAAAATGATCATGGAATGCGCCGGTCGGGCCCCGAGCCTCATTCGTGCGCACGGTGGGCCAGGCGCAGCCCGATGTCGGCGAGCAGGCGGCCCGTGGGGTCGTCCAGGTCCACCCCGAAGAGCTCCCGGGCCCGGCGCAGCCGGTAGCGCAGAGTGTTCGGGTGCACGCTCAACCCGCGCGCGGCGGCCGGGGTGTCGCCGAAGGCGGCCAGGTAGGCGCCGACCGAGGCGGAGTACTCCGATCCGTGCAGCCGGTCGTGTTCGACCATCGCGTGCACCGGTCCGGCCATCGGCCACAGCGGCTCGACCCGGTCCAACAGGCGCACCAGGGCCGCCTCCGACACCACGTCGACCGACAGCGCCGACGCCGACACGGACACCCCGGCCGCCGCCGCCCGCTCGCGCAGCACCCGCACCACGATCTCGGCCTCCTCGCGCGCTCCGGGCAACTCCGCCGGCCGATGGGCGAGCGGGCCGACCCCGGCGAAGACCACCGTGCCCGGCACCGACCGGGCCGTGGCGACCAGGTCGCGCGCCGGGTCGGCGGGCGCCTCGCCCGCCGGCGTCAGCACGAACAACCGTCGACCGGCCCGCGCGGTCACACACCCCGGACGAAGCGCCGCCGCCTGCAACGCGAGCACGTCGAGCACCCGCTGCTCGGCGGGCGTGGGCGCATCGCCCGCGGCCCGCGTCGGGTGGCGCTCGTACGCCTCGACCACGATCACCGCGTACGGCCGATCCGGGTGCACCCCCAGCGTCCGGGCCGCCCGTTCCGCACCCGCGCCCCCGGTCAGCAACGTGTGCACCGCCTCCTCCCGACGACGCGCCTCCTCGCGACCGCGGGTCTCGTGGTGGACCAGGTGCGGCCGGGCCGCCCGGGCGGCGGTACGCAGCGCCGCCACCGCGTCCGGCGCGAGCGGGTGCCCGTCGGCCGCGGCCCAGATCGACCCGAGCACCTCGCCCCCGTCCCGGACCGCGATCGCCAGCCGTTCCGCGTAGCGGTCGTCGGCGGGCAGCCGGACCACGTCGTCGGTGGCCCACAGGGTGCGGAAGAAGCCGCTCTCGCGCAGTTCGGCGACGCGCCAGCGCGGCACCTCCTGGTTCAGGATGGTCGCCCGGCGCATCGGATCCGGCTCGTGGTCCATCCGGGAGTAGGCCAGCACCCGCGACTGCGGATCCTCGATCGTGATCGCCCCGCCGACCAGATCGGCGAGCGTGTTGGCCAGGCCGGACAGGTCGCCCGGGCGCAGGCTGTCGACCGCGGCGAGTTCGGACGGGCTGCTCTGCGCGCAGGCGTTGCGCAGCAGGCCCAGCACGTCGGTCCACCCGCGTCCGGGCCGCCGGGTGAGCACGGCGATTCCGCCGGCTGCGGCGGCCGCGGGCACGGCGGGGTCCACGGGCCCGGCGGGGTCCGGGCCGGCCGCCCCGCGTCGGAGCACCAGCGCGCTCGCCCCCGCGCGCCGGGCCGCCCGCACCGCCTCCACCGCGCCGGGCCCGTGCGGGTCCACGCCGACCGCGAGCAGGATCGCCCCGGCGAGCGCCGTGCCGTCGGCGGGCTCGTCGCCGAGGTCGTACAGGGCGACCCCGCTCACCGGCACCTCGGTTCCGCGCGGCGCGACCACGACGTCGAGGATGCCGGGCTCGATCAGGTCCAGGACCCCGGCCAACGTCGCCGCGGCGGGACGACGGGAGGACGCACGCTTGGTCATGACTCCATGATCGCGTGCACGCCACCGCGTCGGGAGGCACCGCGCAGCCGCACCTCCCCGCGCCCCACCCCACTCCCGGAACCGGGCGAATCGGGCGGTAGGCTGCGCCGATGTCCATCGCAGGGGCGGATCGGGACCGGGACGGGACGGCCGCGCGCATCGCGGCGCGTGCCGTCGTGCTGCCGCCGTCGGTGGGTCGGACCCGGCTGGTCGCGGTGGACGGCATCGGCGGTTCGGGCAAGAGCACGCTGGCCGACGCCATCGCCGCGCGATCCGGTGGAGCGCCCGTGGTGCGGCTGGACGACTTCGCTCGACCCGGGGACTTCTTCGGCTGGCTGCCGCGCCTGCGCGCGCAACTGCTCGAACCGCTCGCCCGGGGTGCGGCGGCCCGCTGCGACACCTACGACTGGGCCGCCTATCGGGTCAGCGGCTACAGCGAGGTGCCGGCCGCGCCGGTGTTGATCCTGGAGGGGGTCGGCGCGGCTCGGCGCGAACTCGGCCCGGTGACGGCGCTGCGGATCCGGGTCGACACACCCGCCGCGCTCGCCGCCGCGCGCACCCTCGATCGGGACGGCCCCGAACTGGCCTGGTTCTGGCGGCTGTGGCGCGCGGCCGAGGCCGCACACCTGGCCGACGACCGCCCCTGGACCCGCCCACACCTGCGCGTCGACGGAACCGGCGGGCGTCGTGCGGCCGTTGCCGAGCGGCGGGTGCTCGCCGGCGGGGGCGCTCGGTAGCCGACGGCGCCCGGTCGACCGGGCGCCGTCGCCGCCGTACCCGTCCCGCGCGGGTGCACCCCACGCGGGACGGGCCCGTTCGGCCTACTTGCGCCCGAGCCGGCGCGGCGCGACGTCCATCGCGTTGGACCGACGGTCCTCGGCGAGGTCGGCGATCTCCTCCGGGCTGGCGTTGTTCGCCCGCGCGTACTCCTCCGCCATCGCCTTCGAACTCGACCAGCCGCTCCAGTAGTTCTCGGTGCGACTGAGCCCCGAACCGTGTTCGAGCCCGGCGGTGTCCGCAGCCAGCGCGTGCGCGGTGTACCAGTCCATCATCCGACCGGCGGGGATGCCGACGTGCGGGATGTAGCTGAGGATCTGCGCACTCGTGAGGTACTGGAACTTGCGGTTCCAGGTCGCCTCGGTGACCCCCGCCTCGCGCGCCGCGACGATCGACTCGTCGCGCAGCCCGTCCATGGTCCCCAGCGCGTTGAACGCCTGCCGGGCCTCGACGTCCATGGCCGGCAGCGCACCCGGCACCTTGACCACCGGGTGCTGGGCCAGCACGTCGGCGGCATGGTTGACGGTCGCGCCGTGCATCACCGCGAACGCCTCGGGGTCGGTGCCGGCGGCGGTGATCACCCGCATCAGGTCCTGGTCGTGGAACATCGACCCGTTCTGGCCGTCCTTGGCCACGAGTTGGTCGTACACCCCGTCGCCCATGTACGACGCGACCATGTTGCCCACGCTGTCGCGCATGATCGCCGGGAACTTGCCCTGTTTCCCGTCCTCTCCGCCCAGCACCGAGACGGTGTCGCGCATGATCTGCTTCATCGTCTCGTCGTGCACGGGGTGGGCGCCGCCGGGCAGACCGTAACCGCCGGTGGGCACCTGGCCGGTGGCCGCGGCCTCCAACGCGCGCCCCAACTCGTCGTAGCCGGGCGGGTTGTAGCCCTTGGGAATCGGTCCGGCGCCGTCCCAGTCCATCAGCCAGTGCCGGTCCTTGAGCATGTAGGCGACCTCGCCCGGGTGCTTGGCCGGATCGAAGAACTCCTTCGCGGCCTCCGGGTTGTTGCCGAACGCGGCCATCAGGCCGGTCATCGGGTCGAGCCCCGCGCCGTGCCCGTCGGTGATGTCGAGCCGGAACCCGTTGTACATCGCACCCGACGGGGTGTTCTTGAGCCATACCGCAGGATCGTCCCGCTCCATGGCACGCATGTCCTGCCCGATCTGGCGCAGGAAATCGGTGTCCTGATGACCGGTGTCCAGCAGCGTGCCCAGGAGTTGGTATCCGTAGGGCTGAAACGAATACAGCCCGATGTCGGTCTTCTCCCGGCCGGCCCGCTTGAGCTCGTCGATCCAATTCTGATCGACGTGCGGCCCGGGCCCCTTGCCGGTCCCGGCGGCCAACACCCGGCCCAGATCGGCCTGGATGGCCTTGAGATCCTCCTGCTGATCCTTGGGCACGTCGCTGCCCGCGCCCAACTTGGCGATCATGCCCGCCAACCACAGGGTGCCGCGCGGGCCCTGCTGGTTCAGGAACGGTGTGCTGAACGCCGGGTCGTCGGCATTGGCGGCAAGCAGGTTGCGCAGTTCGCCACGCTCGGCTGGACTGAGCATCATCAGCCGGTTGGCCAGATCGGTCGCCCGGCGGGCGTCCTGGGCCGGACCCGCGCCGACCGCGTTGCCGTTGAACTTCTTCGGGTCCGCGCCCCGGGTGTCCGCGTTCAACGCGAACGCGGCCCGCTGGTCGGCGGCGGTGGCCTCGGTCAGCGCCTTGCCGATCCGGTCCGAGATGCCCTGCGCCGCCTCCTTGAGCGGTTTGACCGCCGCGTCGTAGTCGTCCGGCGGCAGGTTGCGGGCGTACGGCGGCGCCGTCCAGTGCACGCCGCCGCTGTCGTCCACGGTCAGCTTCTGGTCGACCGCGTCGGCGATCGCCTTGGTCAGGTGTTCCTTCGCGGTCTTGAGGTCGCTCGCGGCGTCCAGCAGCACCGTGCGCAGCGCCGCCGCCTCGGTGTGCGCGTCCTCGATCTGGCCGGACATGGTGCGCAGTTCACCGATCCCGGTGTTCGCCTCGGAGCCCTTCCAGGCGCCGCCCGCGAGCGGGGAGATCACCTCGCGGTCCACGTCGCCGTGCTGGGTGTGCATGCGGTCGGGCAGCGTCGCCCAGACCTCGGCGGCGGTGGTCAGCGTGCCCAGGTCGACATCGCGCAGATGGATGAAGTCGACCACGGGTCAGCCTCCGAACGTCGTGCAGACGGTTTTCTCGGTGGCGCGCCAGTTGCTCGCCGTGCTGTTCAGATTGCCCGCCCGGCCGGCGAGCGTGTCGGCCACCGCGATGGTGCGGTCGTGCCAGGCGGTGTGGGCACCGTCCAGCGCCTTGGCCAGATCGAAGCCGGCCAGTGCCTTGGACACCGGCTCCAGCGCGGTGACGCCCTTGAGGCCGGTCGTACGGAAGTCGCCCGCGATCTCCCGCAGTCGGCCGGCGGCGGAGTCGAGCGTGCCGGGCTCGACGTGCACGTCCGGCGCCTGCGGCGCGCAACCCGGGCGCGGGTTGGGCGTGTTCGTCGCGGCGTAGGGACTTCTGGTCAGCCGGGGCATCCCCGGGTTGATTATCGAGTCGAAGTCGGTCGTCATGGTGTAACCCCCGAGTCACCAGTGCGATACGCGTCATACACCTGTGTTACCCGGCCATCCAAGACCACCGGGCCGGCTTGATCAACCGGCGCGCGCAGATCCGGGCGGAAGATGCCGGATCGGGATCTCGGCCGGCGGCGACTCGGGGCGGATGTACCGGCGATCGCGGCGCGGCCGGGAGACGCTGTCCCGGTACCCATCGACGGACACCCCCGGGAGCCTCGGATGACCGACAACGGACCACCGCCCGCCCGCTACGACGACCTGCGGGCGCTGTTCGTCAACTGCACGCTCAAGCGCTCACCCGAGGTCAGCAACACCCAGGGACTCGTGGACCTCAGCCGCGGCATCATGACCCGACACGGCATCGTGGTCGATCAGATCCGCGCGGTCGACCACGAGATCGCCACCGGCGTGTGGCCGGACATGAGCGACCGGGGCTGGCCCGGCGACGAGTGGCCCGCGCTGTACGAGCGGGTGCTGGCCGCGGACATCCTGGTGCTGGCCGGGCCGATCTGGCTGGGCGACAACAGCTCGGTGCTCAAGCGGGTGGTGGAGCGGCTGTACGCGTGCTCCAGCCTGCTCAACGACGCCGGGCAGTACGCGTACTACGGGCGGGTCGGCGGTTGCCTGATCACCGGCAACGAGGACGGCGTCAAGCACTGTGCGATGAACGTGCTGTACAGCCTCCAGCACCTGGGCTACGTCGTCCCGCCGCAGGCGGACGCCGGCTGGATCGGCGAGGTCGGGCCGGGAGCGTCCTACCTGGACCCCGGCTCGGGCGGCCCGGAGAACGACTTCACCAACCGCAACACCACGTTCATGACCTGGAACCTGATGCACCTGGCCCGAATGCTCAAGGACGCGGGCGGGATGCCGGCCTACGGCAACCAGCGCGCGGGCTGGGACGCCGGGTGTCGCTACGACTTCGAGAACCCGGACTACCGCTGACCGGAGCCGACCCCGACCCCGCGCCCTGTGGGCCGCCGACGCTACGCGGTCGGCGGCCCCGGCAGCGCCGGCAGCGCGGCGATCGCCTCGGCGGTCCAGGTGCCGGCCGCACCCGGGCAGTTGGCCAGGTAGCGCGCCGCGCGCCGCCCGGACCAGCCGTGTGCCTCGGCGAGTCCGGCCCGCAGGTGTCGCAGGTAGGCGGCGGCCGGTGCGTTCCACGGCGCGTCGGCACTGCGCCACGGCGCGGTCAGGGCCAGGATCGGGTGCCCGTCGGAGCTGCCCACCCGGACCACCGTCTCGTAGCGACCCGGACCCAGCGTGGCCCGGCCGATGGTCGCCAGTGTGCTCAGGTCCGGGTCGACTCCGGGTGCGCGGTACATCTCCTGCGCGGCCAGGTCGGCGAACTGCGCCCGGGTCAACAGATAGGCCCGAGCGGGGGTGCGGCCCGGGTCCAGGGGGTCGTACAGGGCGAGTCCGCCGGTCCAGTTCATCGATTCGAAGGCGAAGTACATCCGGCCCGGCAGCACCATCGGGCGCGTGGCCCGCGGCGGGGACGGGTCCCGGCAGCCCGGATAGGTGCGCAGACCGCCGGGCGGCCGGCCGCCGCGCAGGTAACAGTCCAGGCGGGAGGCGTGCATGTTGGACCCGTACGCGGCATACCAGACCAGTTCCGAACCCATCTGCGCCAGCCTAGGGCGTGGCCGGCCGAAGGGCGGCTCGCCCGCGCGTGCCGGCGTGCGCCGAACGGGCGGCGTGGGGGAACGCACGGATGGGCGGCGGGTTTCGGGGCAACCATGAGTACGCGCCGAGTCCGGCCGGTCGCCGGGTCGACCCGAGGCCGGCCGAGGCCGCCGTCGAAATCCCGTGTGTGCGAGGGCCGTGGCCGATCGCCGGCGCGACCGCGCAGGTACCGCGAAGGAGTCCGGGATGCCCGATCCGCTGCCGCCGCCCACCGTCGACCACGCCGTCGCGGACGTCCTCGATGCCCGGCACGTCCCGCTGGAGGCGACCGTCCGGGTGGCCCCGTATCCCGACATGGCCGTGGGCGACCTGCTGACCCTGTCCTGGCACGGCCCGGACACCGCGGCCTTCACCGTGGCCGTGCCGATCACCGCGCACGCGCTCGGTCGACCGGTCGTGTTCAAGGTCCCGGCCGCCGAGATCCTGCCGCACGCGGGCGGCGACGTGACGTTGAGCTACCGGCTGGAGCGTCCCGGCGCGGAGCTCGCCGGCGACTCGGCCGAACGGGTGCTCAGGATCGAACTGGCCGAGGCGGCGACCGCCACCGAGGTCCGCTGACCACCCGGCGGCACCGGTCGCCCACGCGTGCCATCGGTCCCGCGGGCGACCGCGGTCCGGGCCTTCGGGCGACCCCTACCGCGCCGCCGCCCCGTCCACGTTTCGCACGTCCCACACCTGTACGTCCGCCACCTGCCGACCCGGGCCCAGCAGCGCGGTGAGCGTGTCCGCGAGTTCGGCCCGGTGCCGGTGCGCGGGCAACACCACCACGTCGGCCCGCCAGCGGGCCAGGTCCGCCCGGGCCTCGCGGCGCCGGTCCTCGGTGATCTCCGGGACCGTGCCCTCCGCGGCGACCCGGCCGAGCAGCGCCGAGGTCGGGCTGTAGTCCGCCCCGTAGACGCCGATGCGATCGGGCCCCCACGGGCCGACGAAGTAGCCCTCCGCGAGCGGAAAGCCCAGATCGGCCACGCTCTGCCAGTGCAGCGCGGCGGCGTCGCCGACGCTGGGCAGCGGCACCACCACGACGGATCCGTCGTCCACGTAGGGCCGCCACCCGCCGTCGGCGAAGAACTTCGGCACCGGCGGCCGGTCCCGGACGTCCAGCGGCGTGGGCAGGATCGGCAGCAGCGCCATGGTCAGCGCCGCCGCCCAGACCAGCCGGACCGGGACCCCGCGTCCCGGGTGCCCCTCGGGCACGGCCCGCACCGACCGGGCCGAGTCGAGGACCCGGTCGGTGGCCAGCGCGAGCAGCACTGCGACGGCGGGCACACAGACCAGCGCGAAGCGCGATTCCAGGATCGACTCGAACAGCGGCAGTTCGTTCAGCACCCGCCACGGGCCCGGCAGGCCGGTGTCGTCGTGGTCGACCACGATGTCCAGGCCCAGCGACAGCAGCGCCGCCACCGCCGCGGTGACCGCGGCGGCGCGCACGACGGCGAGCCGGCGCAGCCAGGCGACCAGGAACACGGCGAGGATCACCAGGGGCCAGCCGAAGAACGCGTTCTCCTCGGTGGTCCCCTCGGACAGCACCGCCGCGCCCGCCCGGTCGCCGCCGAGCGAGTCGCTCGCGTACGCGGTGAACGCGGCCAGGTCGTTGCCCGACTCGTGGTCGAGCGTGGAGTAGTGCTGCGGCCCGAAGAACTGCACCCACAGCGGGTAGGCGACCAGCACCAGCGACACCGCCGCGCCGATCACCAGCCCGGTGCCCAGCGGCCGGGCCGCCGCCCGCGCCGCGCCCGGTGCGTTGAGCGCGTACACGATCCCGAACACCACCAGGCCCACCGCCGCGAACAACAGCGGCTCCTCGCCGATGAAGATCTGGAAGGCGATCGACAGTCCGAGCAACACGCCGTTGCGGATCGGCCGCTCGCCCTGCCACAGCCGGATCAGCAGCTCGATGATCGGCGGGATCATGAACAACACCACGAAGTTCGGATGCGCGTTGGCATGCGAGACGATCGGCGGCGCGAAGCCGCACAGCGCGCCGCCCACCGCCGCGGCCGGCTTGGCGCGCACCAGTCGGCGGGCCAGCAACCGGTACCAGGCGAACGCGGTGCCGGCCAGGCCACCGGTGAGCACCAGGGCCCAGGTGGTGGTGGGGCCGAAGAGCAGGGTGACCGGGGTCAGTGGGATGCCGAGGCCGAGCATGGCCGTGTTGGCCATCATGTTCACGCCCAGCGGATGGTTCTGCAGATCCGAGACCAGCGGGTCGCGGAAGTTGCGGACCGCGTCGGCGGTGGCGTCGAAGAACCACTCCCACATGTTCTGGTCCTGGCCGCCGTTGACCAGGTAGGCGCGGTCCAGGTCGGCCCACAGATCCTTGTACAACCAGAACGCCAGGCCCAGGAACAGGGCGCCGACCCACCAGTCCACCGCCCGGCCGCCGCGCAGTCCGCGAAGGGAGATCCCGCGCACGAGGGCTCGGGGATGGATGCGTTGCCGCTCGGCGACGGGCATGGGTGTCGGGTCCTTCCGGGGGTGCTGCCCGTCACGGGCGTGGGCGCGGTCCCGGCGCGGTGCCGGTCCCGGGCGAACGCGCTGCGGCACCCGGTCGGGAGAGGCGACGAGGCGCATCTCGACCGATGGGGGTGATCCCCGCGGCGCGTACCGGGACCGAAGCACCCGGCGGGGCGCGCTACGGCGGTCGATCGCCGGCCATGCTACGAGGACCGGCCGGTCGTCCGGACGGCGGGGTGCGGGCGGGGCGGGCCCGGGGGAAATTCGCCGGCTCGACCGGGCACGGTCGGTGAGGATGGCCGGATGTCGATTTTCCTGGAGACGCCGCGGCTGGAACTGCGCCCGTTCACCGCGGCCGACCTGCCGCACCTGATCGAGCTGGGCCGCGATCCGGAAGTGATGCGCTACCTCACCGGCGGCCGGCCGACCGCGCTCGAGACCGTTCGCGATCGGGTCCTGCCGCTGGTCATGCGGGACTACCCGGCCTGGGGCAATCGCGGCTTCTGGGCCGCGCGGGAACGGACCGGCGGGCGCTTCGTCGGTTGGTTCGAACTGCGGCCGGTCGCCGAGGACGGCGCGGACGTGGTCGAACTGGGCTACCGGCTGTGTCGCGCCGCGTGGGGGCTGGGCTACGCCACCGAGGGCGCGCGGGCGTTGGTCGACAAGGGCTTCGCCGAACTCGGCGTGCGGGTGGTGACCGCCAACACGATGACGGTGAACACGCGCTCCCGACGGGTGCTGGAAAAGACCGGGCTGACCTTCGTCCGCACCTGGTTCGGCGACTGGGCCGAGCCGATCGAGGGCGCCGAGCAGGGAGAGGTGGAGTACACCCTGACCCGGGCCGGGTGGAGCGCGGCCGCCCCCGGCCGGACCACCGACTGAGCCCCGAACCGCACCGCGTCGTTCGCCCCGACCCGGTTCGTTCGTGCAGGTGGGGCGCGTGGGAGGCTGGCGGGTGTGACTGTTTTTGGCGGGGTGCCGCTGTTCGTCGGACGCGAGCCCGAGATCGGGCGACTGGTCGAGGTGCTGCGTGAGGTCGATCGCGGTGAGCCCCGGGTGGTGCTGACCACCGGCGAGGCCGGGGTCGGCAAGACCCGGTTGCTGGAGGAGTTCCTGGCCCAGGCGACCGGGCGTCCCGAGCCGACCTCGGTCGCGGTCGGCGCGTGTCTCGAATTGGGCGCCGAGGGACTGCCCTTCGCGCCGTTCTCGGCGATCCTGCGTGCCCTCGCCGACGCGCTCGGCGCCGACTTCGAGGAGGCGATGGGCGACCGGCGCCGCGAACTGGCCTGGATCTCGCCGACCCTGGCCGCCGAACCCGGCCCCGGCCCGGCGCCCGAGCGGGCCCGGCTGTACGAGTCGGCGCTGCGTCTGCTGGAGCGGATCGGCGAGGACCGCACCCTGATCGTCGCCTTCGAGGACCTGCACTGGGCCGACTCGGCGACCCGCGAACTGCTCGCGTTCCTGGTCCGCTCGCTGCGCCGGGGCCGGATCCTGCTGGTCGGCACGCTGCGTGCGGACGCGATGGACCGCAGCCACCCGATGCGCCGCCTGGTCGCCGAACTGGAGCGCACCCGCACGGTGACCCGGCTCGAACTCGGCCGACTGACCATGCCCCAGGTCGAGGAGCACCTGAGCGGCCTGCTCGGCGGCACCCCCTCGCGGGCCCTGGTCCAGCAGGTGTTCGAGCGTTCCGAGGGCAACGCGTTCTTCGTCGAGGAACTCGCCGCCGGGGTCCGCGACGGCCGACTCGCCGGTCTCTCGGACACGCTGCGCGACCTGCTGCTGATCCGGATCGAGCAACTGCCCGAGACGGCCCGCCGGGTGGTGCGACTGGCCGCCGTGGGGGGTATCGGGGTCGAGCACCGACTGCTTGCGGAGGTGGCCGGTCTGGACCCGGACACCTTGGAGACGGCACTGCGCGCGGCGGTCTCCGGACACGTCCTGGTGGCCGAACCGGACGGCGAGGGCTACTCGTTCCGGCACGCGCTGGTGCGCGAGGCGGCCCTGGGCGATCTGCTCCCGGGCGAACGCACCCGGATGTACGCGGCGTTCGCCCAGGCCCTGGACACCCTGGTCGAGGGCGGCGAGTTGCCGTGGCGCCGCGACCACGTGGACCGGCGGGCCCGCTACTGGATCGCCGCCGCCCGCCCGGCCCGGGCACTGCCGGCGAGCGTGGTCGCCGCGGCGGCCGCCGCCGACCGATACGCGTTCGGCGAGGCGTGGGCGCTGTACGAGAGCGCGATCACCATGTGGGACCAGGTCCCCGATCCCGAGCAGTCCACCGGCAGCACGCTGGCCCGGGTGCTGGACGGCGCCATCGTCGCGGCCCGCTACGACAACTCCGGCGACCGCGAACTGGCCCTGCTGCGCCAGGCGTTGGACCTGGTCGACGAGGAGCGCGAGCCGGTTCGGGCGGCGGCGCTGTGGACCCAGCGGGCGAAGACGCTGAGCCGCCTGGGGCGCGGCCCCGGCATGGTCGAACTGGAGCACGCCGAGCGGCTGTTGCAGGATCGGCGGGAGTCGGTCGAGTACGCGAACGTGGTGATCCGGATCGCCCGCGCGCACTTCCTGGAAGGAGGCGCGGCGGAGGCGGTACGGATGACCCGCCAGGTCCTGGAGATCGCCCGGCGGCTGGACGACCAGGATCTGATCGCCAACATCCTCCAGACCCTGTCCTGGCTTCTCACCGGCAGCGGCGAACTCGACGAGACACAGGCGCTCGCCCACGGCCGCGAGGCGGTCCGGGTCGCCGAGGCGGCGCGGGGCGGCAAGCCGGACACGCTCGTCTACGTGCTCGGCAACTGGGCCTCGGTCCTCGAAGGCGTCGGCCGACACGAGGAGTCGGTGCAGGCCGCCCGCCGCGCGCTCGACCTGTCCCGAGAGCGCGGCGTGATCCGCAACACCGGCGCGTTCGTCCTGGGCAACCTCGCGGAGAGCCTGTTCTCGCTCGGCCGCTGGGACGAGGTGGCCAAGACGATGGAGGAGATCCGGGAGCACGACGCGGACGGTTGCGCCACCGGCAACGCCGAACGGGTGCTGGCCATGGCCCACCTGGTCCGCGGCAAGGTGACCGAGGCCGCCGACCACCTGCGGAGCGCCCGGGAGAGCGCCCGCGGCATGTACCAGGAGGCACAACATCGCATCCCGCAGTCCGGCGCCGAGATCGCGCTGGCCCGGGCCCGGGGCCGACGGGCCGAACTCGGCGAGATCCTGGACGCCGAACTGCGGGCCGGCTTCGGCGTCGGCAACCAGCGGTTCGCCTTCCCGCTGCTGATCGAGGCGGCGCGCGCGTACGCCGGAGTCGAGCCCACCGAGTCGACCCGAGCCGAGTTGCACCGGATCCGGGCGGCCGGCGCCGCGCTGGACGTGCACTGCGAGCTGGACCGCACCCAGGCAAAGACGTTGGTCGCGCACCTGGACCTGGCCGAGGGCAGCGACACCCTCGCGCAGTGGCGGGAACTGGTCGCGGCCTGGGAGGCGACCGCCCAGCCGTATCCCACCGCCCGGGCGCACGCCGACCTGGGCGCCGCGCTGGTGGCCGCCGGCGATCGGGTCGCGGCCGGCGCCGCGTTGGCCCGGGCACACGCCGCAGCCGGGCGACTGGGCACGACGCCGCTGCGCGAACAGGTCGAACTGCTGGCCCGCCGGGCCCGGATCGACCTGCCGGGCCGGCCCGGGACCGGTGCGGCCCGCGCGGCGCACCAGGCCGGCGACCTGACGCCCCGCGAGCGGGAGGTGCTGCGCCTGCTGATCGAGGGACGCAGCAACCGGCAGATCGCCGAGACCCTGTTCATCAGCGTCAAGACGGCCAGCGTGCATGTGTCGAACATCCTGGCCAAGCTCGAAGTGGCCACCCGCGGCGAAGCCGCCGCCCTGGCCCACCGCATGCACCTGGTCGACGACCAACCCCCGGTCGGATAGCCCCGAGCGGGGTGCCCTTGCGCGTGCGAACGGGCTATACATGGTCCGTTCGGTATTTCGGGGGCATGCCGTCGGGGGTGGGCGTGGGGGAGCACGGAGTACGCGTGGCGGCCTGCGGGGTGAGCCGAACGCTCGGGGGACGCACCGTACTTCGGGACGTCTCGCTGGTCGCCGAGGCCGGTGAGGTCTCGGCCGTCGCCGGTGGCAGCGGATCGGGCAAGACCACGCTGTTGCACACGCTGGCCGGAATCCGACCACCCAGCGCGGGCCGGGTACGGCACGACGGCGGCCGACCGGACGCGCGCGGGCTGGGCTACGTCCCGCAGGACGACATCCTGCACCGGGCGTTGCCGCTGGCCCACAGCCTGCGCTACGCCGCGGCGCTGCGCGGGCCGATCGACGGGGGCGTGGAGGCCGCGGTGACCCGCACGTTGGCCGCCCTGGGTCTGACCGGGTGCGCGGATCGGCGGGTGGGCGCGCTCAGCGGCGGCGAGCGCAAACATGCGAGCATCGCGGTCGAACTGCTGACCCGGCCACGGGTGTTGTTCCTGGACGAACCGACGTCCGGCCTGGATCCGGCGGCTGCGGCGGAACTGATGGCGGTATTACGCGAGTTGGCCCGAGCCGGCACCACCGTCGTGCTGACCACGCACGCCCCCACCGATCTGCTCCGGTGCGACCGGGTGGTGTTCCTGGCCCCGGACGGGCGGCTCGCGTACGTGGGGGACCCCAGGGGGCTGCGCGCGCACTTCGGCGTCGAGACCGAGGCCGACGTATACGCCGCGGTGGCCGCGCGCGGTGCGAGCGCGGACGCGGAACGCGAGCCGGAACTCGAACTGGAACCGGAACTGGCCGCCCTGGAAGCCGAGTCGGCACCGGCACCGAAACCCGCCTCGGCGGTCGACCGCCCGGCGCCGCAGGTCGACCGGGGGTTGCGGCAGTGGTCCATCCTGGCCCGCCGCGACCTGGAGCTGATCGCCCGAGACCGGTTGGCCGCCGCGATGCTGGTCGGCTCGCCGCTGGTGATCGTGGCGATGTTCGCGATGCTCTTTCGGCCCGGCGCGTTCGACCCGGCCGACCCGAGTCCGTCCGGCGCCGCGATGATCCTGTTCTGGATCGCCTTCGGCGGCTTCTTCTTCGGGTTGACCTACGGCCTGTTGCAGATCTGCGTGGAGTTGCCGATCGTGCGCCGGGAACGGCTGACCGTGCTGCGGATCGGACCCTACGTCGCGGCCAAGTTCACCGTGCTGCTGCCGATCCTGGCGTTCGCCGACGTGCTGCTGCTCGCCGTGCTGCGCGCCCTGGACCGGCTGCCCGGCGCGTCGTGGGGGGTCTACGGGTCGCTGCTGACGACGCTGCTGCTGGCCTCCGCCGCGGCGCTGGCGCTCGGGCTGTTGACGTCCGCGGCGGTCACCGAAGTGGGCCAGGCCACGCTGATGTTGCCGCTGCTGTGCTTTCCCCAGGTGCTCTTCTCCGGCGCGTTCGTGCCGGTGCCCCGAATGCCGGTGATCGGACACACGCTCAGCTACGCGATGACCAACCGATGGGCGTTCGAGGCGCTGGGCAACGATCTGGACCTCCCGGGGCGCTGGGCGCACGGCCGGTCCGCGCTCGGCCCGCCGCTGCTGGCCTCCTACGGCGACAGCTTCGACCACCCGCCCGCGCTCGGCTGGGCCGTACTCACCGGCTGCGCCGTGCTGTTCGTCGCCGCCACCTGCGCGGTGCTGGCCCGCCGCTGCCCACGCGCCGGCGGCTGAGCACACCCGCGCGAGCGGGCGCCGCACGCGGTGGAAGTGCCGCCGGGCGCGTGCCCCGGCGGGTCAGCAGCGCAGCCGAGGGGCCAGTCCCCGGGCGTCGGCCGGCCGGTCGCGGTAGGTGCGTGCGACGAAGTCGAGGAACGCGTCCACGTCGGCGATCGTGGACGGCAGGCCCAGCGACACGCGCACCGCGCCGCCGGAGGGCAGGCCCAGGCGGGTCAGGTAGTCGTCGAGCGTCCCGCCGGAGGCGGCCGTCCGCAACACCGCGCCGCGCAGGGTCCGGCGCCCGATCGCGAACGCCGCCTCGCCCGCGCCCGGATTGCAGAAACAGCCGGTGCGTACGCAGATCCCGGCGGCGGCGGTGTCCCGGGCCACGATCCGCTCGTCGATCACGGTGCCGGCGGCGTCCAGGATGTTCAGCGCGACCGTGCCACCCCGGGCATGCACCGTGTCCGGCCCGTACACCCGGATCAGCGGCGCGCCGTCGTGATGGCGCAACCCGGCCAACCCGGCGAGCAGGTGCGCGGTCAGGGCCGTGACCCGGTCGTGGATGGCGGGCATGCCCAGCGAGTCGACCCAGGCCAGGCCGTGCGCGACATCGGGGATGGCGAGGAAGTTGAGGGTGCCGTCCTCGTACGCGGACTCGTCGTCGGCCATCCGATGCCAATCGCCCTGCGCGCTGACCGCCTCGATCGTGCCGCCCGCGAACCACGGCCGGCGCAGCCGCGCGAGCGCGTCCCGGCGGGCGAGCAGGCAACCCACGCCGGTCGGATATCCGAATACCTTGTACCAGCTCACCGCGACGAACTCCGGTTGCACCACCCCCAGATCGAGCACGTTGGTGGGCGCGTACGCGGCCGCGTCGACCAGCACGTCGTAGCCGTGCCGCTGGGCGACGCCGATCCAGTCCAGGGGGTGTCGGACCCCGGTGAAGTTGCTCTGCGCGGGATAGGCGAACAAGCCGCGGCGGTGCGCGAGCGCGGCCCGCAACGCGTCGTCGTCCAGGCGCAGTTCGGTGCCGGACAGGCCGATGTAGTGGGTCCGGGCGCCGCCCGCGCGGGCGTATTCGCGGATCCCGTTCACCGAGTTGTGGTTGTCGATCGGCAACACCAGGCGGGTACCGCGACGGAACGGGTACGCCTCGCCGACCAGTCGACACGCGCCGGTGGCGTTCGCGGTGAACACGGCCGCGTACCGGTCCGGGTCGGCGTTGAAGTGGTCGAGGATCGCCCGACGGGTGTTCTGCACCCACGTCGTGGAGGCGACCGAGGCCGGGTGTTCGGAGTGCGGGTTGCCGTAGGTGGCCCCGGACAGCCGTTCCGCGTGCGCCCGCCGCTGGCCGCGCGCGGCCAACCCCGCTCCGGTGTGATCGAGGTAGACCAGACCCTCGTCGTCCAGGTAGCCGTACTCCTCCCGCCGGATCGCGTCGAAGTCCGGACCGCGCACGTCGGCGACCACCACCGGCACCACCTCCCCCGGTCTGCCGAGTCTCGCGCCGCACCCGCGACCGCGTCAACGGATCCGCCGGCGCCGCGCCCGCCCATCCGGGCCGGTCCGGACCGTCGGCGATGCCCGTTCTCACCCCTGAAGGCTGATCCGCGACAAGGATCCCCTAGGGTGAGGAAAGGTAAGGCTTGCCTCAGCGGATCGCCCTGCCTCGCATCGTGTTGCCCACAACCACCCTGCCTGAAATCGCCCCACCTCAGCAGTGCGGGCCGAGCGTCCCGGCGCCCGGCCCGTGTCCCCCCACGCGCCAAGGAACCAGGACCCATGCCGATATCCCGCCGCCGGATCGCCGCCGTCGCCGTGACCGTGTCCGCCGCCCTGCTCACCGGAGCCTGCGGCTCGGACTCGTCCGACGGGAACAAGGGCGGCGGCAAGCCCGCCGTCGCAGCCGGCGGCAAGGACTTCGGCAGCGCCGGCCAGGTGAGCACGGGCCTGGGCACCGACGCCGCGCCCGGTCAGTACCCGCGCACGATCCGCACCGCGATGGGCGACGTGACGCTCAAGGCGCAGCCCAAGCGGGTCGTCGTGCTGGACACCGGCGAGCTGGACAACGTCGCGGCACTGGGCGTACAGCCGGTCGGTGTCGCGTTCACCGACGGCTCCCAGGAACTCCCGGCCTACCTGGACGGCAAGGCGGGCAAGCCGGCCAAGGTCGGCACGATCAACAGCCTCAACCTGGAGGCGATCGAGAACCTCAAGCCGGACCTGATCCTGGGCAGCAAGCTGCGCGCGGAACAGCAGTACGCGGTGCTGAGCAAGATCGCGCCGACTGTGTTCTCGGTGCGCCCCGGCTACACCTGGAAGGAGAACTTCCTGCTCAACGCCGCGGCCTTGGACAAGTCCGCCGAGGCCAAGCAGCAGCTGGACGCCTACCAGGCACGGGCCAAGGCCCTGGGCGACAAGCTGGGCGCGAACAAGCCGACCATCTCGATGGTGCGCTTCATGCCGGGCAAGATCCGCCTGTACGCGAACAAGTCGCTGATCGGCACCGTGCTCCAGGACGTGGGCCTGCCGCGCCCGGCCAACCAGAACATCGACGACCTGGCGGTGGAACTGTCCGAGGAGCGGATCACCGAGGCCGACGCGGACAGGATCTTCGTCGGCACCTACGGCCCGGCGGACAAGACCGCGCAGGCCCGGGTGACCGACAACCCGCTGTGGAAGAAGCTCGGCGCGGTGGAGAAGGGCAAGGCCGTCACGGTTCCCGACGAGACCTGGTACCTGGGCCTGGGCGTGGTCGCGGCGAACTCCATCCTGGGCGACCTGGAGAAGAACCTGATCGGCTGAGCCGAACCGATCCGGTCAGGCATCCGGCGCGGCCTCCGGGCCCCGCGCCGGGCTGCCGCCGGCGGCCGGTCCCAGGGGTTCCCGCGCCGCGTACGCGAGCAGCGCGGCGACCCCGGCGGCCGGCCCCTCGGCTCGGCGCCAGTGTTCGTCGCGCTCGGTCAGCGCGGCGAACAGGCGCTGCCAGGACCGGTCCTCGGCGCCGAGCAGCGCCGCGGTCAACGCGGCGACCTCGGTGTACGCGGCGTGCACCGCCACCCGTACCGGCTCGGACGGGTCGATCCGCGCCCGGGCGTCGGCCAGATAGCGCAGCACACGGTCGGCATGACCCACCTCGTGCACCAGGTCGTGGCCGGTGAGCAGGCCCGCCTCCAGCAACCGCTCGACCTCCAGGTGCCATTCGGCGGTGCCGCCGTCCGGCAGCACCCACGCGGCGACGGTCCGAGCCGCCCGGGGACTGCGCCGGGCCGCCGCGAACGCCTCGGTGGGCCGCAGGTCGGTCGGCATCGCCAGGATGACCTCGTCGGGCGCGTCCGGTCGGTTCACCAGCGCCTGTCGCACCCCGGCGGGCCACGGTTCGCGGGCGTGCTCGCCCACCAGCAAGGCCCAGTCGCGTCGGTAGGGGCGATCCAGGACCCGTTCGGCATCGGCGAGCCGCTCGCACGCACGCAGTCTGGCGACCAGCCGGGTCGGCGCCAGTTCGCGGTCGATCCGCGCGGTCAGCACCGCGAGGCCGGCTTCGATCGGGTCGTCGACGCCGTCGGCCGTCGCCTTCGCGGCGACCCGGGCGGCGCCGCTGCCGAGCAGGCCGCGCTCGATCAGCGCGCGTAGTCGGTGCGGGCCGCCGAAGCGCAACACGTTGCGGGCGGCGAGCAGTTGGTCGAGCAGCGACAACTTCCCGGCCATGCCGGCCAGCGCGACCTCGACCACGTCGGGGCAGGCCGCCTCCACGCCCACCCGCAACGAGTCGGCCCAGTACTTCGAGAACACTCCGGGTTCGAGCAGGCGCCGGCGCAGCACGGGCGACAACGGCCGGGAGTCCTCGGCCGCGCGGGCCAGGATCCGACGCCGCTCGGCCACGTCGCCGCGCCGCTTCACGTCGCCGTACAGCCGGTCGTCCAGTACCGGATCACCCCGGTCCAGCAGCCGGTCCCGGACCCGTCGGGTGTGCGGCGAGCGCGGATCACCCTCGGCCAGGATCAGCGCGGGACCCGCGTCGGGCAGACCGAGCACGTACGCGACCAGGTCGTCGGTGACGCGCCGGGTCTGCTCGGCCTCGCGGGCCAGCGTGACCGCCGCGTCCGGGCCCAGCAGCGGGAGCACGGCGCGGAGCACGTGCACGTCGGCGTAGCCGAGCAGGACCGAGCCCGCGCCCGACAGCGGGCCGGGCGCGGGCCGGGGGTCGGGTCCGGCGGCCACCCGATCGAGCAGGGCGGGCAGCGGCAGTTCGCCCGCGTCCGTGTCCATCGCGGCCAACGCGGCCAGCCAGTGGTCGCGTTCGTGGCCGAGTCGGTCGGCGAGCAGCGCGCGCACGGCCCGGGTGAGCGGGCGCCGGGCCGCCCCGAACCAGTAGCGCTGATCGCGGGTCGCGCCGAGCGCGCGGGCCGGTGTCGTGGCGATCAACTCGGCCGGCCCGACCAGGCCCGCGCGGTAGCGCACGGAGGCGGGGGCGGTGTCCCGGAAGGCGGCCGGATCCCGCCGGGCCAGGCGCTCGCGCGGCAGTTCGCCCGGCGCGTTCGCACACGCGGTGAGCAGCCAGTCCGGGTGGCGCAGGCCGGGCAGGTCCGCTTCGAGGGTCTCCGCGAACACCGCGAGTACGGCCGGGTCGGCGGGTATCGGCGCGTCCGGCACGATCTCCCGCAACACCTGCACCGCCGCGAGCGCGCAGCCGCGATCCGGGGTGTTGCGCCGACCGCGTCGGGTCGGCAGGGTCGGTCCGGCCGGCTCGCGGGTGCGCACGGGTGGCGCGTGCCGGGCGAGGGTGTGCGCGTACGCGGCGATCTCCGCGTCGGCCAGGGCCCGTTGCCCGGCCCCTGGCGGTGGGCCGGCCGCCGTCGCGGCGACGCCGATCAGTTCGGCGACGGTGCCGGTGAACGAGCCGAGCAGGCCGAGCCCGATCACCGTGGCCTCGACGTGGCCGGCCAGGTGGGTGTGCACCAGTTCGGCGAGCCGCGCGTGGATGGGCGCGGCGACCGTCTCCGGCGTCAGCTTGGGCAACGCGCGCAACACCTCGGCGGCCGGCCACGCGGTGTCCACCAGGCGGATCGGATCCAGCAGGTCGTGATCGACGCAGTCGTTCACCCACTCGGCATCGGCGCGGGCGAACGCGACGGCGCCCAGCCGGTCGACCGGTTCACGATTGAGTTCCTCGGCGCCGGAACCGCACGCGCGGTTGACCAGGGCGAGCCGGAGCAGCCGGCCGAGCTCGCCGTCGGCGTGCTCGTGGCGCAGCAGTTCCTCGATCGGCTCAGGTGGATACGGCGTTTCGCGATGTCGGGCGACCAGGCGCGGCAGGTCGTACACGTACGGCTCGTGCACGAGGGTGGCCAGCAGTCGGCGGGTCGCGTTGCGTCCCCTGGCGGTGGCGAATACGCGTGGCAGCGCGTCGGGATCCTCGTACGGCACGCGCAACGTGCCGGGTTGGGTCGGCCCGCCGGGGGCTTCGAGCGTCTCCAGGATGCCGGCGATCCGGCTCGAATGGCTCGGGCCGCCCAGCAGTTCCACCAGGCGTCGGACCGCGTCCGGGCCGCCGCGTTGCCACACCCGCAAAAACGCGAAGCACCGGGTGTCGGCGGACGGGAAGGTGTGCAGCGCGGCGTGCACGAGCTCCGGATCGCCGCTGACCGCCAGCGGGGTCAGCCGGCGCTGGTCCCGACAGTCGAGCAGGTCGACGCGCAACCTCGGGTCCAGCGGCACGGGTTCGGTGCGACCCGGGGTACGCGGCACGCCGGAGGCGATGGTGCGGCGCAGGGTCAGCGGGGTGTGATGATTGCGGTACACGGCCGCATCGACGCTCGGTTCGTCCAGTGCGACCAGCCGGCCCAGTTCGCGCGGATCCAGCCCGGCGTTGCCCGCGACGGCGGCGCAGACCCGCGGATCGCGGGTGGCCAACGCGATGTCGAGCGCGTGCGCCGGCAGCGGGCCCTTGCCGAGCAGGTCGCGCAACAGCTCGTCGGGCGCCTGCGGCAACAGCGCGCGCAGGTCCTGGGGTTCGGCGGCGAAGAGCAGAAACCGACAGAACCGGGACAGGGCCGGCGGGGTGGTCGCACCGACGTCGGGCACGGATCCGTCGGCGATTCGGGCCAGCAACTCGGCCAGCGTGCCCCGGTGGCGCGAGAGGGTAACCCGCAGGGTGGCCCAACGGCTTGCCGAGCCGCCCAGATGACGGTGGATCAGGTCGGCGAGCGGGCGCGTGCGGGGGAGTTCGGCCAGCGTCGCGACCGCGATCCGGGCGGGCGCGATCGTGGTCAGGACGAGGGTGGTGTGTCGTTCGTCGGTGAGCCCGGCGGCGGCGGCCGAGGCGGCGATCCGGGCCGCCTCGGGGTGGCCCGGGCAGTGTGCGGCGGCTTCGAGCAGGGCGGCCGAGGGGCGGGCGGCCCGGGCCACGGACTCCGGGTGGGCCCGGTAGAGCTCGGCGAGCAGGGCATCGGGGCAGTCGGCCCGCCCGGCCAGTGCGGCGCCGGCCGCCTCGGGCAGCGGCTCGGCCCGCTGGGCGGCCAGGAGTTCGGCCCAGTCCAGGTCCCGACGCCAGTTCGGCTCCGGCTCGCCGGCGCGCAGCCCGGCGATCAGGCCGCCGGTGCTCTCGGCGGCCGATACCGCGGCCCGCAGCTCGTGTACTCGGCCGGTGGCCAGGGCGCGGGCGGCCGCCGCGGCGACCTCGGGCGCGACCGGCGGATCGGCACCGCCCCGGTCGGCCTCGATCGGCGGACCGGCGCCGCCGTCGTCGGTCTCGAACGGTGATCCTGGTCCGGGGCTGCCCGGATCCGCTGCCACTTCCGCGAGTAACCCACCCAGTCGCGGTGGGTCGACGAACAGGCCCAACATGCCCCGGAGTTGCTCGGCCGTGGTCAGCCGCCGGCCACCGGTGCGCAGCGCGTGCTCGACCAGCGCCGGTACGTCCGAGACCACGGCTGCGCCGACGAAGTGCGGGTGGTCCGGCGGGTCTTCGGCGCACGCACGGATCTCCTCCAACAACACGGTCAGCGCGCCCGGATCCGGATGTCGGCCCGGGGCGAGCACCGTGCGCCGCATCCACGGCAGCGCGGTGGCATGCCGGTACACCAGCCGATCCACCACCGGGTCCGGCCGGTCCAGCAGCGCGGCCAGGTCGGCGGCGGTGGCCCGGGGGTTGCGCGCCACGGCCCGTCGTACCAGCACGTCGGGATCACGAACCGCCTTGATTCGCGCGGTGATCGGCAACAACGCGTCGGCCAGGTAGCCGGGGTCGGTTTCGCCCAGTCGATGGCGCAGCCGGCCCGCGTCCCCGGGTTCGCCGCTCGCCACCGCCAGCCCGAGCAGCACCTCGGCGGCCGGGTCGTACCGCCGCGCGGCTCCGTGCGTCACTGTTCGATGTCCCCTCGTCGGGCCGACCTGGCCACCGCCGTTCCCCCGTTTCGGGCGGGCTCACGACGACACCCCACCACAACTCACCGACGGTTGGGCTTCCGGGGCCGTCGGTAGGGGGCCGGATAGGGGTGTCCGAAGGGGATCGATCGCAACGTCGGGGGTGTTCCCTGCTCGGGCGGGACACACCCGAACACGCCGAGAAGGGGCGGGATTTCGCCGCCCCCGTGACGGTGAAACCCCACCCCTCGGACCACCCGACCGTCCGCCGCCCGCACCGCCGCCCCGTGTCGGCGGTTCCGTGCCACCCGGGCCCGCTGCCCGCACACCACATCCTGGCGGGCCGCACCGACGCCGAGCATCCGCCGGACTACTCGGCCGCGAACCTGAGTACCGAACGGCTGTCCTGAGTATCGACGGGTCCCCGGGTCGGTGCGGGGATCGGCGCGGAGCGCGTCCTCACGCGCCGGCGAGGGCCTCGCGCCACACCGGACTGTCGACGTAGTGGTTGTCGAATCGCTCGGAGGTGGCGCGCAGTTCGGCGACGTCCGCCTCGCCGCGGTGCACCCGCTCCAGGAGCCGGTAGTAGTCGAAGCGGTCCATCCCGGGGGTGAACACGACCAGCATCTTCGCCTCGGTGTCCGGCGCCGGCGCGAAGGCGTGCGGCATGTGCGGCGGCACCAGCAGGAAGTCGCCGGTTTCCAGGGTGACGATCTCCTCACCGAGCAGGATGCGCATCGTGCCCTCGGTGACGTGGAACATCTCACTGGCCCGGGTGTGGAAGTGGGCGGGCGCGCCGGGGGAGCCCTTGTCGAAGGTCGCCAGGTTGGCGGTCATCCCCGGGGTGTCGGCGAGGAGGGTGATCAGGCTGGTGGGACCGTCCTGGACGATCTCCGCCTCCTGGGTGCGGACCAGGATCGGGGCGGCGGTGGTGTTCGAGGCGGGCGTGGACATGGTGGCTCCCGTGGGGTGTGACGAGGTGGGTCGGACGGTGGGCGCCGCTTGTCGTTCGGCTCCGTTCCGCGTTCGTTGGTACCAATCTACGGTGGCTTTCGACCCGTGAAGGGGTGCATTTCCCGCACAAAATGATGGGTCAATTTCGAAGGCACCAAGCGCGGTGGTGCGGACACGCCGGCACGTGCCGAGACGCCGGACGGGAGGGGGTTTGGCCCCCCCGGGCCGGGCAAACCCCCCCACCGGCGCCACGGGGCCGCCCCCATGGCCGACCGCGGCCCCCCCGCACAGGTACCCGGCGCCCCGGGGGGTGGCACCGAGCACC
>NZ_JBHZAV010000107.1:0-32354 GCF_042754445.1 Embleya sp. NPDC059213 | reverse complement strand
GTGGATGTGGGGTCCGGCCACCGCTGCGGGCGGCTTTGTCGGGGCTGGGCGGGCGCGGCTTCGGGGCGCGGTCCTGCGGCCGCGGGCGCGGCTTCGGGGGGCGGTCGGGGCGGCTGCGGGGGGTCGGGGCGCGGCCGGCTCCGTCGGGGCCGGGTCGGGGTGCGGTCTCGCGGCGCGGCTTCCACAGGAGCGGCGCTTCCCGCCGGCCGTCGGAGTCGGCCCCAAGGAGTTCCAACGGTTGACCCGCATCCAGCACGTCGCGCGAACCCTGCTGCTGGACAACGAACGGCGCCATCCGGCGACCGCCCTCGATCACCTCATTCGTTGCCTGAGCCCCCGGGGCCCGGCCCTGCGCCCCCGGGCGGCCCGCGAACCGGCGGGCCGGCCCGTCTCCGCGACGATCGACGGCTGCGAGACCGACGACGACGCCCACGCCGGCTCACCCGATTCGGGTACGCGGCCATCGCAGACCTGAATCACCGCAGGCACATCCGACCAGGCCACGTTTTCCCAGCCGTCCCGGTCCGTGGCCCGGTCGCAGGGCTCGTGATCGGGCAACCCATCCGCCTGCCGCAGCCAGATCACATCCGGCAGGAACGCGTCGCGAGGCACGTGCTCGAAAGCTTCCCGCCACGGCACCGGCAGCGGGCCCGTCACCTGCTCGACAAGGCGAAGCAAGCGAGCGGGGCCGCGCTCCGCAGTCGCATCCGCCACGGTCTCACTTGTCCTTCTTGGGAGTTCCCGGATTCGGCGGCTTGTCGGGAAGGATCGGTGGCGGAATCGGCCGGCCGGGCTGGTTCCCGTCGCTCGGAATCGGACTCTTGTGCTCACCCATGTCGAGTTCCCTTCGAATGGTCATCGATCCACGGACCTTCAGCTATCGGTTACCGGTCATCACAAACGGCAGTGCCAATCCGCGTGGTTCAAGGTCGAACCGACACCACACGGTCTTCCCACCGGTGGCAACCGGCCCCCACGAAACGAAATCCGACACCGCCTCGACCATCCGCAACCCCCGCAACGACCCCCCGATCCGCTCCGGCTCCGCCGGCGAGGGTCGCATCACCCCCCGACCCGGCACCACCGGCGGACGCGGATCCGCATCCCGCACCTCGATCGCCACCGCCCGCTTGGGCCAAAACGACAACCGCACCGTGAACGTCCGCCACAACCAGTCCACATGCTGATCCGGCATCATCGCGTGCACCACGGCATTGGTCGCCAACTCCGAAGTGCACAACATCGCCTCGTCGGTCAGTTCGAGCAGGTTCCAGTCCGCCATGGCGGCCCACGTCAATGCCCGCGCTTCCTTCACGGCTGCCGGATGCGACTCCCACGCCCGCTGCCGAACCCACATCGGCTCCCACCCCGGCCCCCGAAGCACAGCCCCCAGCCACCGCTCCCCGGGGCTCACCCGCCCATCCGCCTCCGACCACGCCTCCGAAACGACGTCTCGCTCTTCCTTCTGCGGCGGCGGCTCCCGCCTGATCACATGCCGCAGACCCGTTCGTCCTGTTTGTGTTCCGGCCATGCAACGAGCATGGCCGGCCGAGATGTCCGTCATCAGCCCATGAAGGCGTACCTGCCATGGGTAGACTCGCCACATAGTGTGACGAAGCATGGACCAGGGGGTCACCGGTCGTGACACGTGACGTACTGCCGACCGCGCTACCGCGCCGAGTGCTCGACCGCGATGACGTGCGCCAAGCCCTGCGTGATCATGACTTCGGCACGGTCTTCCGGCTGGCGCGCAAGTACGGCGGGATCAGCTATCAAAAAATCGCCGACGCCTGCGACATCAAGCCCGACCGGGTCGGCACACTCGCCCGAGGGGAAGGGCGCATCACCACCGTCGAGAAGATCCGCCAGATTTCCGACGCCCTCCGCGTGCCGGGACTCATGGTCGGCATCGCGCCCCGGGAGTGGGAATCGCGC
The DNA here is from genome assembly GCF_042754445.1 of Embleya sp. NPDC059213. Classification (NCBI taxonomy): domain Bacteria; kingdom Bacillati; phylum Actinomycetota; class Actinomycetes; order Kitasatosporales; family Streptomycetaceae; genus Embleya; species Embleya sp. NPDC059213. Next base: position 30,419 of record NZ_JBHZAV010000107.1, on the reverse strand, counting down.
CGCGATGCTCTGCGCGGTGAAACGCCGACGCCCGTTCCGACTGTCCGCTCGATGGAAATCCCGTCGATCGACGACGAAATGGATTCCCTGGAATTGGGCCGTCGCGCTACGGCGAGTGACGTGGGCGACGAGACACTGATCCGCCTGGAAAACGCCTTCGACGCCTTGGCCGTCGACTACTCCAAGGTCCCCCCGCGTGACCTCCTTGTCCGGACGCGCCGCTATCTGTCCTACGCGACGCATCTTTTCGACGCGCGAAAGACACTGGCCGAGCATCGGCGGTTGGTGACCGTCGGAGGACGACTTGCTCTGATGGGGGCGACGCTGCAAATCGATCTCGGTAGGCAGGGTGCGGCGACGGCCGGTTTGAGGACTGCCGTGGATCTGGCCAAGCAGGCCGATCGGCCGGAGCTTGAGGCGTGGTGCTACGAGACCGATGCCTGGAGGGCTCTTGTGCAGGGGGACTACGCGCGGTCCCTGACCCTGTCCGGTGCGGCTCGAAGCCTTGCTCCCAAAGGGAGTTCGGTGGCCATCCAGGCAATCGCCCAAGAAGGGCGGGCATATGCCCGACTGGGTCGGTCGCGGGAAACCTACGACTCGATAGCGCGAGTCCACGGATTCGTATCGCACCTGCCGGCGACGAACCGTCCGGAGCATCACTACCATTACGACCCCGACAAATCGACGTCGTATACCGCGACCACGCTCTCCTGGCTGGGTGATCCGGCTGCCGAGGATTACGCCCGAGAGGTGATCGCCCGGCTCGCCCCCGCCCCGGGCACGAGATTGACCCGCCGGGCCGCGGTGGCACATCTCGATCTGGCCCTGATCCTGCTCACCCACGACCACCCCGACGAGGCATGCGATGTGGCCGGACAGGCAATCCGCTCCAAGCGCGTCGTGCCCTCCAGCCATTGGCGAGCCCTCGAAGTCGTGAAAGCGATCGAAAGCCATCGCCTGCCGGAAGCTGCGGACCTCAGGTCGGCATACGAGGAATTGAAGCTCTCCCAAACCACGACCACTTGATCGGGCCCACATCCAACGCAAGCACGCTCTACAACAGCATCCACCGCGCCGACGACGAACTGTTGGTCAACGCTCACATCCGGCGTCTCTATCGCCTGCGGAACGGCTCTCCCGTCCCGGAACCCGATCGACTCGGTACGGCGCACCAGGGATCCCCGGCTTCCCACTCCTCCTCAAGTGGCAAGTCGGGTTTGATCCTTTGGCTGAAGACCGGGAGATCGGGGGCATCGATGCTTTCCGCATGACATCGGCGCCATCACACACCGCAGCGATAGCGGTCCACGAGTTGACCAAGCGTTACGGCCGGACGACCGTGGTCGACGACCTCTCCTTCACCGTGCGGGCGGGCGTGGTGACCGGGTTCTTCGGCCCCAACGGCGCGGGCAAGACGACCGTGTTGAAGACGATCGTCGGGCTGGCCCGGCCGACCGCCGGTCACGTGTCCTTCCGGGGCGGGCCGGTGCCCTCCGACGCCCGGGCGCTGGGTGTGCACATCGAGCCGTGTGGGGCCCACCCCGGCCGGACCGCCCGCGCCCACCTCCGGGCTCTGGCGCTCCTGGCCGGCCTGCCGGCCGCCCGGGTCGACGAGGTACTGGAGACCGTCGGACTGGAGCAGGCCGCCGGACGGCGGGTCGGCAAGTACTCGTTGGGCATGCGACAACGCCTGGGACTGGCAACGGCGTTGCTCGGCGATCCGGAGGTCCTCGTCCTGGACGAACCGGTGAACGGCCTGGACCCCCAGGCCATCCGCCGCCTGCGCACGCTCCTGCGCGAACGCGCCGCGCGCGGTCGCACCACCCTGCTCTCCAGCCACATGCTCGGCGAGGCCGCGCAGACGGTCGACGACGTCGTCGTCATCGACAAGGGGCGCCTGGTCCACACCGGCCCGATCGGCGATCTCGCACAGGGCGCCCTCTCGGTACGGACCCCCGAACCCGAGCGGCTCTCAGCACTGGTCGAAAGCGCCGGCGGACGCGTCCGGCCCGCAGCCACCGGCGGCCTGTGGATCGAGGCACTCCCGGCCGCGGAGGTCGCCCGCCTGGCCCTGCGCGAACGCATCCCGCTGGAGGAGATCACCTCGCGGACCGCATCCCTGGAGGACGTGTTCTTCGACCTGACCGAAGTTCCGAGCGAAACTCGGACGGAGGGCCGACGCGCATGAACCGGCTACTGCGAGGCGAGTTGCTCAAGACCCGCACCACCCGCTCGATCCACGCCTTCGTCGCCGGCGGAATCGCCTACGCCGTGCTCAACGTCGTAGTCATCGCGGTCGCATCGGGCCGCCTGGACGAGGTGGGCGAGAAGGAGGAGGCCCTGTCCGGGCTGCCGGTCCTGTTGATGTTGTGGGGCATCGTCGGCGCGGCCGGCGAATATCGCCACCACACCGCCGCACCGGCCGCGCTGGTGGCCCGGCGCGACCGCGGCGCACTCCTGCTCGCCAGGATCGGCGCCTACGCGCTGACCGGTCTGCTCATCGGCGCGCTCCTGGTCGCCGTCTCGGTCGCACTCGCCCTGCCGCTGCTCGACGACCACCCGGGAGCCGACCTCACCCCCGGTGAGGTCACCTCGGTCGCCGCAGGCAATCTGGCGGCCTTCGTGCTCTCTGCAATCATGGGTGCCGCCGTCGGCGCGATGGTGCGCAGCCCGGTCGTGGGGGTGGTCGTGGTGTTGCTGGTGAACTTCGCGGTACTCCCGCTGGTCGCCGGCGTCGCCGAATCCACCGCCAACTACACGCCGTTCGGAGCCGCCGCCGTGCTGGTCCGCTCGACGCACCACACGACGTTGTCGCCGGGTGCCGCCGCGGTGGTGCTGAGTATCTGGGCAATCGTGTTCGTCGTCGCCGCCGTCACCGGCGAACGTCGGCGCGACTTGGCGTAACCCGACGTGTACGCGATATCCCGACCCGCACGAGCGGCGCGCCGATGGATCCATGCGCGCCGCTTCGCGGTGCTGGACGCCGTCGTCGCGGTGGTGACCACCATCGTCGAACTCAGCCTGACGTTCGACGACTCGACGCCCGTCCGGCCGATCCTCGTCGCACTCGTCATCTGCACCGGTGCGCTCCTGCTCGCCCGACGGCACGCGACGCTCACCGTACTGCCGGCCGTCTGCGCGGTCGAGGTGCTGCTCGTGGCAACCGGCGGCAACCCCGGCGGGGCACCGGCGTTGGTGGCCCTGTTCACCGTCGCCGAACTGCGCGAGCGACGAGTGTCGGTGGCCGCTCTCGCGCCGACGGCGCTGTTCCTGATGGTGGCGGACATCGCCTCGTTTCCCGTCCCCATCCTCGCGTGGGGCCTGGGCACCTACGCCCAGACCCGGCGCCGCTACACCGCGGCCCTGGAGGAACGCGCCGCCCACCTGGAGCGCGAGCACGAACAGCTCTCCGTCATCGCGGCCCAGCGCGAGCGCGCCGCGATCGCCCGCGAACTGCATGACATCATCGCCCACTCGGTCACCGTGACACTGGTCGGCGTGCGCGGCGCCCGCGACGTGCTGCGCACCGCGCCCGACGTGGCCGACGACACGCTGGAGCGAGTCGAGACCAACGCCGAGCAGAGCCTGGTCGAGTTGCGCCGGATGTTGCTGCTGCTGCGCGAGCCAAATCAGGGAGTACGGATGCGCCCGCAGCCCTCGCTGGCGCAACTGCCCACACTGGTCGCCTCGTACGGCGAGGCCGGGCTGCCGGCGCACCTGGAGATCACCGGCACGTCCCGACCGCTCGCCGGCGGCGTCGAGTTGTCGCTCTACCGCATCGTCGAGGAGGCACTGACCAACGTGCTCAAGCACGCCCGACCCACCCACGTCACGGTGACCCTCGACTTCGGCCGTACGCACCTGGACATCGCGGTCGTCAACGACGGCGAGCAGGTGCCCGAACCCTCCTCGGGTGGACACGGCATCGCCGGCATGCGCGAGCGCGTCGGCCTCCTCGGCGGCGAACTGGAGGCCCGCCCCGCTCCGGACGGCGGATTCCGGGTCGCGGCCCGGCTTCCCCTGGCTGAGGCCATATGAGCGCCCGGAGCATCCGCTTGCTGATCGTCGACGACCAGGAGCTGATCCGAACCGGCCTGCGCCTGTTCCTCCAGACCCAGGACGACCTGGTCGTCGTCGGCGAGGCCGAGGACGGCGACGAGGCGATCGAACTGGCGGCCGACCTGCGCCCGGACGTGATCCTGATGGACATCCGGATGCCACGCATGGACGGTGTCGAGGCCACCGCCCGATTGCACGCCCAGGGCATCTCGCCGCCTCCGCGTGTGCTCATCCTCACCACATTCGACCTGGACGAGTACGTCTTCGGCGCGCTGCGGGCGGGCGCGGCCGGATTCCTGCTCAAGGACGCCTCCCGGGCGCGGCTCCTGGAGGCGATCCACGTCGTCCACGCCGGCGAGGCGCTGCTCTCGCCCTCGATCACCCGGCGCCTGATCGAGAACTTCGCCACCCGTACCGAACCACTCCGCTCACCACCGACTCTCCTGGCCGGCCTGACCCCACGCGAACGAGAAGCCCTGCTCCTGGTCGCCCGCGGCCTCTCCAACAGCGAGATCGCCGCCCACCTGGTGGTCACCGAGGCGACCGTGAAGAGCCACGTGGGCAGCATGTTCGCCAAATTGGGTCTGCGCGATCGGGCCCAGGCGGTGGTGTTCGCCTACGAGCACGGCGTCATCGTCGCCGGCGAGAACGGCCCGCCCGGACCGACCTGACGACGTCCCGGGAGCGGGAGCCACCCTGCTCCCGAGACGTCGTCCGGCCCGCCTGCGAGCGTCAGTCGGCCAGCGGCAGATAGACCCGGTTGCCCGCCGCCGCGAACTCCGCCGACTTGGCGCGCATCCCGGCCTCGGCGTCCACCTCGGCCGCAGCCGCAGCGGCCCCGTCGCCGTGCTCGGCCCGGATGTCGTGCGAGATCCGCATGCTGCAAAACTTCGGCCCACACATCGAGCAGAAGTGGGCCGTCTTGGCCGGCTCCGCCGGGAGCGTCGCGTCGTGGTAGGCCCGTGCGGTGTCCGGGTCCATCGCCAGGTCGAACTGATCCTGCCAACGGAACTCGAAGCGGGCGTCGGAGAGCGCGTCGTCCCACGCCTGTGCGCCCGGATGGCCCTTGGCCAGGTCCGCCGCGTGGGCCGCGATCCGGTAGGCGATCACGCCCGCCTTGACGTCGTCCCGATCGGGCAGGCCCAGGTGCTCCTTCGGCGTCACGTAGCAGAGCATCGCGGTGCCCCACATGCCGATCATCGCCGCGCCGATCGCCGAGGTGATGTGGTCGTAGCCCGGCGCGACGTCCGTGGTCAGCGGGCCGAGCGTGTAGAACGGCGCCTCGTCGCAGATGCGTTGCTGGAGGTCGACGTTCTCCTTGATCTTGTGCATCGGCACATGGCCCGGCCCCTCGATCATCACCTGCACGTCCATCGACCGGGAGATCCGGCCCAGTTCGCCCAGCGTCTCCAACTCGGCGAACTGCGCCGCGTCGTTGGCGTCCGCGATCGAGCCCGGACGCAGTCCGTCGCCGAGCGAGTAGGTCACGTCGTACGCGCGCAGGATCTCGGTCAGCTCGGCGAAGTGCGTGTAGAGGAAGTTCTCCCGGTGATGGGCCAGGCACCACGCGGCCATGATCGAACCGCCCCGCGAGACGATCCCGGTCTTGCGCCGGGCGGTCAGCGGCACGTAGCGCAGCAACACGCCGGCATGCACCGTCATGTAGTCCACGCCCTGCTCGCACTGCTCGATCACGGTGTCCCGGTAGAGCTCCCAGGTGAGTTCCTCGGGCTTGCCGTTCACCTTCTCCAGCGCCTGGTAGAGCGGCACCGTGCCGATCGGGACCGGCGAATTGCGCACGATCCACTCGCGGGTGGTGTGGATGTCCTTGCCGGTGGACAGGTCCATCACGGTGTCCGCGCCCCACCGGATCGCCCACACCAGCTTGTCGGTCTCCTCCTCGATCGAGGAGGTCACCGCCGAGTTGCCGATGTTCGCGTTGACCTTGACCAGGAAGTTCTTGCCGATCACCATCGGCTCGATCTCGGGGTGGTTGACGTTCGCGGGCAACACCGCCCGTCCGGCGGCGATCTCGTCCCGGACCAGCTCGGGCGCCAGGCCCTCGCGGATCGCCACGAACTCCATCTCCGGGGTGACCAGCCCGCGTCGCGCGTAGGCGAGTTGGGTCACCGCCTCGGAGCCGGACGCGCGCCTGGGTCGGGCCCCGGCACCGGGCACCGCGAACCCGGCCGGCGTCAGCGCCCCGATCCGGCCGTCGTAGCGCACGGTGTCGCCGCGCTCCTCGATCCAGGCCGCACGCAGCGCGGGCAGGCCGCGGCGCACATCCACCTCGAAGGCCGGGTCGGTGTACGGGCCCGAGGTGTCGTAGAGGCGAACCGTCTCGCCGTTGGTCAGATGCACCGTGCGTACCGGAACGCGCAGATCCTCGCGTGATCCGGCGACGTAACCGCGGTGGTGGGCGGGGGTGATCGGTCCGCTGGTGACCGTGTGCGCGCCGACCGGGTCGGCCGACGGGGCAGCGGGCAGCGAAGTGTCGTGCGAGGTCATGGAAAGGCTCCCTACGCCGGCATTACCCGGTCAGGTTCTGCGGTCGGCGCGGCCTCAGCGCCCTCTCAGCCCGGTGCCCCGAGCTCCCGTGTATCTCCGTGTGGTGCGCCCCCACCCTGGCACACCCCCGGCCGCACGACCAGCGCCGGGTTCAGCCGAGCGGGTCGCGCGGGTTTCGGCCGACCACCGCGGTGCGGGCGAGCACGACCATCCCGACCGTGACGCACAGCCCGACCACGCCCTTGACGATGACCCACAGGAAGGCCGAGAACAGCCAGATCAGCAACCAGCACAGCAGCACCAGTACGAGCGCGGGTACGCCGATGCGCACCCAGCGCGGCCATGTCTCCATCGTCCAACCCCCAGTCACGCGAACCCACGCGAGACGTGCACATCCGGGGAGCACATTCCCCGGGAGGACACGTCGTATCCGGGCAGGCGGTTCCGGGCCGGCCGGATGCGCCCGGACCGGCCCGGACGGGCTCAGACCGGCCAGCGCTCGCCGCGCCACGCGGCATCCCAGAACATCCACTCGTAGCGCGCCGTGGTGGTGAAGTGCTCGACCATCCGGGCCCGCTCGGTCGCCGAGATGTCCTCGCCGACGCGGTCGACCAGATCGAGCACCGCGCGCACCGTCGCCTGGAACTCCTCGGCGCCGTAGGTGGCGATCCAGCGCTCGTACAACTCGTCGGGCGAGCCCTTGGCCAGCAGGGCGTCACCCACTCGGGCGTAGATCCAGTAGCAGGGCAGCACCGCCGCGACGCCCTCGGCGAAGGAGCCGTTGTGCACGGTGGCGAGCAGGTAGCTGACGTACGCCCGGGTACTCGGCAACACCGGTTCGGTCGCGGTGGCGTCGGCCACCGAGCTGCCGAAGTCGACCATGAAGCCCTCGTGCAGCGAACGCTCGGCGGCGATCGCGCCGGCCGCGTCGCTCGCGAACTGCACGGTCGTCGCCTCGTCCGGCGCCTTGGCCGCGCACACCGCGAGCGCCTTGGCGTAATCGCGCAGGTAGTGCGAGTCCTGCACGACGTAGTGCCGAAACGCCTCGCGCGGCAACGTGCCGTCGGTCAGTCCGTGGATGAACGGGTGGTCCAGGATCGCCGCGTAGACGTCCTCGATCGCAGCCCAGAGTTCGTCGCGCAGCGCCATCAGGTGTACTCCCGGTCGTCGGATCCCGAGATCCGATCACTGGATCCCAAGGTCCGATTGTCGTACACGGGTCCGGGCCGCCCACAGGTGCGCCCGACGGCGTACCCGCCCGCTCACCCCTCCGGCGGCGAGAAGAACACCAGGACCCGCAGCGGTTCGGTGATTCGATGGAAGCGGTGCGGCACCTGCGCCGGTACGTAGACGACGCTGCCGCGCGCCACGGCGGTGGACTCCTCGCCGACGGTCAGCGTGGCCCGACCGCTGATCACCACGTACGCCTCGTCCTGGCCGTGCGGCTTCTGGGTGTCGGTCTCGCCGGGTTCGAGCGCGTACAGGCCCATCGAGAAGTTCCGCTCGCTGAGGAACTTCAGGTACGCACCGTTCTCGAACGCGCGCTCCGCGTCCAGATCATCGAGCCGAAAGACCTTCATGTGACCAACTCCTTACCGACACGGACACACTTTCTGCCGAGGCTCAAGCGGGAGGGACCACCCGGATGCCAGCATCAAGATATGAAAAGCCTGCTCATCAAACTGGTTGCCAACGCACTGGCCATCTGGTTCGCCAGCTGGGTCGTGTCCGGAATCGATCTCGCCGACGGCGCCTCGGCCGGCACCAAGGCCAAGACGATACTTTTCGTCGCCCTCATCTTCGGCGTCGTCAACGCCATCATCAAACCGGTGGTGAAGCTGTTCTCACTGCCCCTGTTCGTGCTGACCCTGGGCCTGATCACGTTCGTGATCAACGCGCTGATGTTGTGGCTGACCGAGGCGATCGCCAACAAGCTGGATCTCGACTTCCACATCGACGGCTTCTGGCCCGCCCTGCTCGGCGCGCTGGTCATCGGTCTGGTGAGCTGGTTCCTGAGCATGATCCTGGACCGCGACTGACGGCCACGCGGTGATGGGCTCGGACCACGTTTCACGTGAAACAGGCAGCGAAGGAGTCGTGATGTCGGCCGAATGGAGCGACGGAACCCGGGCGGTCCGGGCCGGCAACCCGGGCCACGCGCCGGGCGACCCCTTCCTGCCCGGACCGGTCTTCGCCGGCACGTACCACCTGCCCGGCGAGGTGAAAGGTCCCTACCAGTACGGGCGTTACGCGAACCCGACCTGGGTCGGCCTGGAGGAGGCGATCGGCGCGCTGGAGGGGGCCGCCGACACCGTCACCTTCGCGTCCGGGATGGCCGCCGTCTCGGCCGTGCTGCTCGGCCTGACCGCTCCGGGCGATGTGGTGGTGCTGCCGTCGGACGGCTACCCGGCCACCCGCGCGGTCGGCGAGCACCTCGCCGCCCGCGGGATCACCGTACGGCTGGTGCCGACCGCCGACGGCGCCCTGGAGCAGGCCCTGACCGGCGCCGACCTGGTGTGGTTGGAGACGCCTAGCAACCCGGGGCTGGACGTGTGCGACATCGAGCGGATCGCGACGCTCGCCCACGCGCGGGGCGCCCTGGTCGCCGTCGACAACACCCTGGCCACCCCGCTGGGCCAACTCCCGCTCGCGCTCGGCGCCGACATCGCGGCGGCGAGCGGCACCAAGGCGCTGACCGGGCACAGCGACGTACTGCTCGGCTACGTCGCCTGCGCGAGCGCCGAACTCGCCGCCCGGGTGCGTTCCTGGCGCTCGCTCACCGGCGCGATCCCCGGGCCGATGGAGGCCTGGTTGGCCCATCGGTCGTTGTCCACCCTCCAGTTGCGGGTGGACCGGCAGGCGATCAACGCGCTGGCGATCGCCCGGGCACTGCGCGAACGCACCGACGTCGCGAACGTGCGCCACCCCGCGCTCGAAGGCGATCCGGCCTACGATGTGGCCACCCGTGGGATGCGGCGGTTCGGCTGTGTCGTGGGCTTCACGCTCGCCGACGCGGACACCGCTCGCCGGTTCCTGGGTGCGCTCGAACTGGTCGCCGACGCCACCAGCTTCGGTGGGGTGCACAGCATGGCCGAACGACGCGCACGCTGGGCCGGCAACGATGTACCGGAGGGATTCGTCAGGTTCTCGGCCGGTTGCGAGGACACCGCGGATCTCGTCGCGGACATCCTGCGCGCCCTGGACTCCACCTCCCCGGGCTGACCTGCGACTTCGGGCAAGATCACGTGAGGTCCCCGACTCTCGGGAGTGGTCGGGGGACACGAGACGGGGGACCCGTGGACCTGACGCTGTTGCGCACTTTCCTGGCCGTACATCGCGCGGGTTCCTTCACCCGGGCCTCCGCGTCGCTCGGGCTCTCGCAGCCGGCGATAACCGCGCAGATCCGCACCCTGGAAAAGCAGGTCGGCAAACAGTTGTTCGAGCGGCTGCCGCGCGGCGTGGCGCCCACCGGCCCCGCCGACGAACTCGCCCGCCGGCTCGCACCGCACCTGGACGCGATCGAGGAGATCGCGGCCCGAGAGGTGCGTGGTGTGGACCCGCTGCGGCGCACCGTGCACCTGGGCGGCCCGACCGAACTGACCGCGCTGCGCGTGTTGCCCTCGTTGGCCGATCTGGTCCGGCGCGGCCTGCGGTTACGGGTGACCCTGGGCCCCGGCGAGGTATTGCTCACGGGCCTGGCGGCGGCCCGGCACGACCTGGTGATCTCCGATGTGCGACCGCGGGCCCGCGGCATCGTGGGCACGCCGCTCACCGACGAGGAGTACGTGCTGATCGGCGCGCCGCACTGGGCCGCGCGGCTGCCGCAGAGCCGGATCCTGGCCCAGGGGCCGGCCGCGCTGGAGGGGGTGCCGCTGGTCGGCGAGGCCGAGGAACAACCGCTGATCCGGCGCTACTGGTCGACCGTGTTCGACGCGAAGCCCACCGCGCCGGCGGCGGTCACCGTGCCCGACCTGCGGGCCGTGCTGGAGTGCGTAAGCGCCGGGCACGGGATCGCGGTGCTGCCGCGCTACCTGTGCGCCGAGGCGCTGGACCGGCGCGCGGTGGTCGCCCTGCTGGATCCCGAACTGCCGCCGCTGCACACGATGTTCCTCGCGGTTCGGGAGGGCACTTTGAGCCAACCGCACATCGCGCATCTGCACGGCGAGCTGATCGCGCGCGCCGCGCGCTGGTCGTGATCCCGAACGTGGCGCCGCACAGGCATAAACCACCCGTCCGACCGGAAAGGGAGACTTCAGACGGGGGTAACGTCAGGCAAGAAAGCAGAGGGCACCGACGATGCGTTCAGTGGTGAAGCGGACGGCACGCGCGATCCTGCTCGACGACGAGGACCGGATGGTGCTGATCAAACGCACCAAGCCGGGCAGCCCCCCGTACTGGATCACCCCCGGCGGCGGCGTCGAACCCGAGGACACCACGGTGGCCGAGGGGTTGCGCCGCGAGGTGTTCGAGGAACTCGGCGGCAAGATCGGCCGGCCGGTGCCCGCGTTCGTGGACACCGTGCCCGAGCCCGGCGGGGTCAAGGTCCAGCACTTCTTCGCGTGCCGGCTCGAATCGATGGACCCCGCGCTGCGGCACGGCCCCGAGGTGGACGAGCCGAACGGCGAGTACGACATCGTGCGGGTGCCCTTCACCCCCTCGGGGCTGGCCTCGGTGGGCCTGGTGCCGGCGAGCCTGGCCGCCTACCTGCGGGCCAACATCGAGGGCATCCACACCCTGCTCGCCAACGACCTGGGCTAGCGGATCCCGGGACGCGGTGCTCAGCCGCGTCCCGGCCGGACCATCCCCGACTCGTACGCGATCACCACCAGTTGTGCCCGATCGCGGGCACCGAGCTTGACCATCGCCCGGCTGACATGGGTCTTGGCGGTGAGCGGCGAGACGAACAGGTGCTCGGCGATCTCGTCGTTGCTCATCCCGGCCGCGACCAGCGAGAGCACCTCGCGCTCGCGGTCGGTGAGCGCCTCCAGCCGATCCGGCGCGGCCACCTTGGGCTCGGGCTGGGACAGGAAGCGGGCCACCAGCGCACGGGTGGCGCCCGGCGAGAGCAGCGCGTCGCCGGTGGCGACGGTCTTGATCGCCTTGAGCAGGTCCTCGGGGTCGGTGTCCTTGACCAGGAAGCCGCTGGCCCCGGCACGCAGTGCCTCGAAGACGTACTCGTCGACCTCGAACGTGGTCAGCACGAGCACCCGCACCCCCGCGAGGTCGTCGTCGCGGACGATCCGGCGGGTGGCCTCCAGGCCGTCCATGCCGGGCATCCGGATGTCCATCAGGACCACGTCGGGGCGGGTCTCCAGGGCCAGGGCCAGGGCCTCGGCGCCGTTCGCCGCCTCGCCGACCACCTCCAACCCGGGGTCGCTGACGACCAGCACCTTGAAGCCCGACCGGACCAGCAACTGGTCGTCCGCGATCAGTACGCGCACCGTCATGAGGAATCTCCGTTTCGACGCGCGAGCAGCGCGTCCTTGTGGTGCGGCAACACCGCGTGTACCGAAAAGCCCCCGTGCGGGCCGGGACCCACCGCGAGCGAACCGCCCACGGCGACCGCCCGTTCCCGCATGCCGAGCAACCCGTGTCCGGTGCCGTCGGCCTGCTTGCCCGGTTTCGTCTTGGGATTGCCCCGACCGTCGTCGAGCACGTCCACCTCCACCGCGTGTTCGCCGTAGACCACCCGCACGATCGCCGACGCGCCGTCGCCGCCGTGCTTCATCGCGTTGGTGAGCGACTCCTGGACGATCCGGTAGAGCGCGAGGCCGACCGGCGCGGACGGGGTCCGCGCGTCGCCGGACTCCTCCAGGAGCACCGGCAGGCCCGCATTGCGATAGGACGCCACCAGGGCGTCCACGTCCTCGACGCCCGGGGTCGGCTCGGTGGGCAGGTCGTTGTCGCCGTCCTGGCGCAGTACACCCAGCGTGGTGCGCAGCTCGGCCAGCGCGTCCCGGCTGGCCACCTTGATGTGCACGAGCGCCTCCCTGGCCTGCGGCACGTCCCGGTCGATCACGTGTGCGGCCACGCCCGCCTGGATGTTGATCATCGCGATGCTGTGCGCGACCACGTCGTGCAGCTCGCGGGCGATCCGCATGCGTTCGGCGGTGACCCGGCGGCGGGCCTCGTCCTCGCGCTCGTGCTCGGCGCGGGCCAGCCGGGCCTGTACCTCCGCCCAGTAGGCCCGCTTGGCGCGAACCGCCTCGCCGATCGCGACCGGCAGGTACATCCAGATCCCGGAGAGGTACTTCTCCGGGGACAGGAAGCCGTCCGGGGTCAGACCTATCCGCATCCCGGTGTGCACCACCGCGACCGCCGAGGCGATCAGCACCGAGCGGCGCAGTTGCCCGTTGGCGGCCACCGTGTACAGCGCGACCATGGTCGGGATCAGGATCGGCCCGTCCAGGCCGTCGGCGGCCAGGTAGAACACCTGACCCGCCTCGGTCAGCGCCAGCACCGTGAGCGGCCAGCGCAGCCGGCCCAGCAACACCAGGCAGGTGATGCCGGCGATGGTCAGGTTGAGCGCGTTCGGGTGCCCGGTGTTGTGCTCCCTGGTGGACCCGCCGAGCGAACCGCCGATCACACACAGCAACATCAGCGCGACCAGCAGCACCTCGCCGACCCACGTGCGGCAGGGCAGCCAACGCGCGACGACCTTGGGCACCGGCAGGAACGAGGGCGGCTCGCCCGACTCGCTCTGGCGCGAACCGCTCGCGGACGCGGGAAGGCCCCGCACGGCGACTCGCGCGGGGCCTTCCTTGGCCATCCCTACTCCCTCGGGTACTACCTGATCACCGGTCCCCGGCCAGCACCGGCTCCCGATCCCGATCGCCCCGGGCCACCGGCCCGGACGCCCGATCGGCGTGTCCGGGCCACCACGCGGCATGCCCGATCAGGGCGGTCACCGAGGGCACCAGGAACATCGACATCACGAACGCCGAGATGCAGATCCCGACCGAGACCGCGAAGCCCATCTGGGTCATCATGTCGATGCCCGCCATCATGAGCGACGCGAACGTCCCTGCCAGGATGACACCCGCGGCGGCGATCGAGGGACCCGCGTGCTCGACGGCCAGGGCCGCGGCCCGTTTCGGCTCGTTGCCCTCCTTCGCCTCCTCGCGCAATCGGGCGACCATCAGGATGTTGTAGTCGGTGCCGATGGCCACCACGAACATGTAGATCATCACCGGCAGCATGAACATCACGCCGGAGTTGCCCATCAGCGTCTGGAAGACGAAGACGGTCGCCCCGATGGTCGAGATGAAGCCCAGGACCACCGCCAACATCAGGTACCACGGGGCCACCACGCTGCGCAGCAGCAGGCCCAGCACCAGTGCGATCAGCAGACCGGCGACCGGGAAGATCACCGACAGGTCGCGGTTGGTCGCCGAGCGGATGTCGGTGAAGGAGGCGGTCTGGCCGCCGACCATCGCCTTGGTGCCGTCGGGCTGGTGGTCGTGGACGAAGTCGCGCAGCGGGGCGATGGTGTCCAGCGCCTTGTTCGCGAACGGGCTCTCCTTGAGCACGATCGCGATCTCGGCGGACATCCGGTCGTCGCTGACCTTGACGTGCGAGTTCTCGTCGGGGCCGCCGGCGCCGTTCAGGTCACCGATGCCCTCGACGCCCTTGAGCGAGAGCGCGAACCGCTCGGCCGCGCCCTTGTCGATCGGCTGACCGTTCTTGCTCTTGAGGTAGATCTGCGTGGGGTTGAGCGTGCCCGCGGCGAAGTCGAGCTGCATGTCCTTCATCGCCTTGGCCGACTCGGTGTCCCCGGGCAGCTGGCCGAACTGGTCGTAGTCGGCCTTGAAGTTCAGCGCGCCGGCCGCGAAGGCGAGCATGATCACGCCGGAGACCACGGCCACCGCGAGCGGCTTGCCGCCGACCAGGCCGCCGATCCGGTGGAACGCGGTGCCCTTGGGCTGGTGCTGCCAGGTCTTGGACGGCCAGAACACCTTGGGGCCGATCAGCGAGACCACGGCGGGCACCAGGGTCAGCGCGGCGACCGCCATCACGATCACCGCGATGGCCAGGCCCGGGCCCATCGACTTGAACGCGCCGAAGGTGGCGAGCAACATCGCGCCGAAGGCGATCACGACCGCGCTGGCGGCCGAGGCGATGGCCTCGCCCACCCGCTCGACCGAGACGATCATCGCCTGCTTCTTGTCGTCGCCCGCGCGCAACCGTTCCCGGTAGCGGAAGAGCAGGAAGAGGATGTAGTCGGTGCCGATGCCGAACAACACCACGATCAGGATCGTGTTGAGCGACTGGTCCACCTGTAGGCCGGTGGCCTTGCCGACGATCGCGATCACCGGCGACGCGACCATCGACACCAGCGCGACCATGACCACCGGCAGCAGGGCGGCGATCGGGCTTCGGTAGATCGCCAGGAGCAGCACGATGATCAGCACGATCGTGACGATGCCGACGATCGCCTCGGCCTTCTTGAAGGCGTCCTCGTTGTCGACGTTGATCGCCACGCCGCCGGTGAAGCCGAGCTTGAGGTCGCTGCCCTCGACCAGTGGCTTGGCCTTGTCGCGCAGCTCCTTGAGCGCCTCGTTGACGAACTTGTCCTGCTGATCGCCCTTGATGTACGCGGTGGCCAGCGCGATCCGGTCCTTGGCGTCCCCCGCCTCGACCTTGCTGACATGCTCGACGCCGGCCGCGCCGAGCCGGCCGCTGATCTCCTTGACCCGGTCCTTGTCGGCCGGGGTGAGGTTCTTGCCGTCACCGCGCTTGAAGACCAGCAGCGCGGTCTGCTCGGTGGACTGGGGGAAGGCCTTCTCCGCGAGTTTCTGGGCCTGCACGGACTCGTACTTGTTGGGCAGGAAGCTCGCCTGGTCCTGGTTGGTCAGATCGCTCAGTTTCGGCGCGAACATGACCAGGGCGACCGCGGCTATCAACCAGGCCGCGATGACCTTCCAGGGGTTGTGGACGACGAGCCTGCCGAGTCGTCCGAACATCGAAGTCTCCTCGGTTGCGTACGCGATCCCGCGGTGTGATCAGCCCCCGAGCACTGCTTGTGATCGAATTCACAAGGCACCGATCGCCGCACGAGCCGAGAGAACGCTGGTGGTGTCAGCCTCGAAGGTAGGCAAGGCCGAACAGGCACTTCAATGGAAAACAGGGCTCGCGGCACAAGTTCCGCCCCGGGGACTACAGGGCCGCACCGCCCTCGCAGACGCCGACCCCGCGGTGTACTCCAACGGGAGTATCGGAAGTTCGTGCGCAGGGATGAACGGCACAAGGCGGGGTCGCAACGACGCGAGCCGGGGATCGTACGAAGGCGCGACAGCGCGCGCCAAGCGCACGCCCAACGAAACCCAAGCGGCCCGCACCATGATCGAACACGTGCGGCGGGCCCGGACAACCCCGTGATCGGGTCCGCCGCACCGGGAACGGTTCGGAGCCTTCCGAGGGGGGAGGGGCTCCGGGCCGAGCTCCCCGCCGTCGCCGCCGCCGAACCCCCACCACGCCCGTCGCCGCCCCCCGGGACGGGGGCGTCCGGTGCGCGGCGACGGGCGCGGGGGGCGGAGAACCAGGGCGTGTCCCAGTCCTCTCCCGTGGCCGGCCGCGTGACCTCCCCGGCCTCGCTTCGACAGGTCTGCGTGCGCGCCGTACCGCGAACACTGCGCCGAACCCCCGAACCGGGGTAGGCCCAGCCCCACCCGATCGACGGCGGCCATATCGTGTGCCCATGGCGCAGCCCGCGGTGCACCCCAGCCCCGAACCGGCCCACCGCCCGATCGCGGCCAAGCTGCGCGCCCCCCGACCGCTGACCCCGGTGGTGCCGCGCCCACGCGTGGACGCACTGCTGCGAGCCGCGGTGGACCGCTCCTTCGTGGTCTTCCTCGCCGGCCCCAGCGGCATCGGCAAAACCGTCGCACTGACCCGCTGGGCGGCCGGCGCGACCGGGCCGGTGGCCTGGGTGACGCTCGACAACCGGGACAACGACCCGCGACGACTGTGGCCGCACGTGGCCGCGGCCCTCGGCCGGGCGACCGGCGATCCCGGCCTGGAGAGCGCCATCGAGGGCCCGGACCCCGGCAGCGACGCATACGTCGCGGCCCTCGCCGACCGCATCGTCGCGCACAAACCGCACAAGCCGCACGAGCCGCACGAGCCGCGCGGCCCGCTCGACACCCGACCCGTCCTGATCCTGGACGAGTACGAACACATCGTCGAACGCGACATCCACGACCGCCTCGACCTGCTCACCCGCATCTGCGCCGACCGACTCACCCTGGTGATCGCCGCGCGCAGCCGCCCGCCGATCCCGGTCGAACGCCTCGGCCCGGCCGGACGCCTGGCCGTGCTGTCCTGGACCCAGCTGCGCTTCGACCACGACGAGGCGCACGAGCTGTTCACCGACGGATACCGACTGGACCTCACCCGCGACGACACCCGGGAGTTGCTCGCCGCGACCGACGGATGGGCGAGCGGACTCACCCTGGCCGCGATCCGGCTGCGCGACGGCGCGGCACCCGACGCGGTGGTGGCCGCCCTCCACCGCGGCGACCCCACCACCACCGACTACCTCCTCGACCACGTCTGGCGCGAACTCGACTCGGAAATGCGGGAGTTCGTCCTGGAAACCGCAGTCCTGCCCCGGTTCACCGTGCCGCTGGCCGACGCCGTCCGAGGACGCACCGACTCCGCCGACTTCGTCGACCGGCTGCGCCGGGACGGACTCTTCCTGGCCGACACCGACGGCGTACTGCACTATCAGCGGCTGTTCCGCCGCTCACTGGCGCAACGCCTGGACACCGGCGACCCGGAACGCGCCGGTCGACTGCACCGCAGAGCCGCGCACCGGCACGCCCGACACGGCCGGCCCGAGGAGGCCGTCGAGCACGCACTCGCGGCCCGCGACCACCACCTCGCGGCCGACCTGCTCGACCGCCACTTCGACCACTGGTTCGCCGCCGGGCACCTGGTCACCCTGGAACAGTGGCTCGGCGCACTGCCCGACGAGGCCATCGTGCTCGCCCCCCGCCTGCACGAACGCGCGCTGAACCTGTGGTGCTCGCTCGGCCGCTTCGACGAGCGCGACCGCTGGGACCGGGCCCGCCGACCCGGCACCGAGCGCGAACTCCACGCCGCGAACGCGTGGCGGTTGTGCCTGCCGCGCGAACAGGGCGACTTCGGGTCGGCACTGCGCCGCAGTCGAGCCCTGTTGGCCGCCGACGAACGGACCCTGGGCATCGTCTGGACCCAGATCCGGATCTCGGTCGCCCGAACCCTGTTGCTCGCCGGCCGACTCGGCGAGTGCGTACGCCTGCTCACCGAGATCGAGACCGCCCGCACCGATCCACCACCCCCCGCACCGCTGCGGGTCACCCTGCACGGCCTGTCCGGCCTCGCGGCGCACCTGGCCGGCGACTCGGCCGGCGCCCGCCGGCGCGCCGCCGAGGTGGAGCGGGCGCTCGCCGAATGCCGCAGCCGACCGCGACCGCGGGCCGTGCCGGAGACCGTCATCCTGCGCGCGCTGCTCGCCCCGGAGCCGACGCCGGCCCGGCCGGGCGACACCCCCGACGGCCCGGACCTGCTCGCCGCACTGATCGACGCCGACCCCGGTCTGGGCAACGATCGTTCGATGGCCGTGTTCGCCTCACTGCTCCTGGCCCGCACGCTCGGCGAGCGCGGCGACCACACGGCGGCCCGCCACCGGCTCGCCGCCGCCGACACACTGCTCGCCCGATGCCCGAACCCACTGGGCCTGATCGACCTGCGCGACGCGGTGGCAGCCGAGAACCACGTCCACCCCGACGGCCCGGACCCGATCGGCCTCCACACCGCCGAACCGGGCCGCGAGCCACTCAGCGAACGCGAGTCGACCATCGCCCAATACCTGCGCAGCGACCTCACCCTGCGCGAGATCGCGGCCGACCTGTACATCTCGATCAACACGATGAAGACGCACACCCGGCACATCTATCGCAAACTCGGCATCACCGGCCGACACGACCTGCTCACCCCGGGGCTCGGGCGGATCACCCCCTCGCCCACCCCCACTCACCCCTGATCCGCGGCCAGGCTGGAGCCGTACCCGACCACGACGACCTCCCCAGGAGTGCACATGTTCGTCACCGGCCCCAGCGCACTCGCCGCGACCGACACCACCACGACCGTCCGCGAACTGCGCGACCGGACCGAGATCCTGGACGCGTTGTTGCGCTTCGGCCTCGGCTTCGACCTCCAGGACCGCGCGCTGTTCCGGACCGCGTTCACCCCGGACGCGGCCTTCGACTTCCGCCCGGTCGCCGCCGAACTCGGCCTGGACATACCGGTGATGGTCGGCATCGAGGCGATCGAGGCGGTGCACTTCAACCCGCGGGTGCGGCTGGACACCTCGCACACGATCACCAACGCGCGCATCGAGGTCACCGGCGACCGGGCCCGGCTGACCGCCCTGGTCGAGGCCCAACACCTCCCCACCGGCGACCACACCCGCCACCTGCTCCTGAAGAACCGCTACGCGGTGGACCTGCTCCGCACCGACACCGCCTGGGCCATGCACCACTTGTACGTCGAGAACATCTGGCACACCGGCGACCCGAACGTCCTGACCGGCAACTGACCCCACCCGGCCCCGCCGCGGCTTCGGCTCAGCTCTGCGCCATGTCCACGAAGCGCGAGTAATGCCCCTGGAACGCCACGGTGATCGTCGCCGTCGGGCCGTTACGGTGCTTCGCCACGATCAGGTCCGCCTCCCCCGCGCGCGGCGACTCCTTCTCGTAGGCATCCTCGCGATGCAACAGGATCACCATGTCGGCGTCCTGCTCGATGGAGTTGTGGACGCTGATCCCGTTCGCGATGAAGTTGTGTGTGCCGAGCACCGTGGCGTCGTAGACCTCCTGCTCGCCGAGACTCTCGATCTCGGTGACCCGGTCCCAGAACACGTCGCTGGTCGCGAGGAGTTCCAGCTCCGCCTCCGCCAACACGGCCGCGACCTCGGCGAGCCCGGTCCTGCTCGGTGCCGCCTGGTAGAGGGCCGTGCCGCAGGACGTGGAGCCCGGCACGGCCCGGGAGGCACCGGTGGTCGTGTCGCGGTCCCGCATGGCCGTCTCGACGGCAGCCCGGACCTCACGTGGCACGGTGTCGAGGTTGCTGTTCGCCAGGACTGCGTCGAGCCGGGTCAGGGCCTTCGACACGGACTCCCCTCGGGCACCGTGTACGCCGACCTCGGTCAGGAAACGACGCCGGTCCTCGACCCCGGGGATGTCCACCGTCCATCCCGGTCGCCCCTTCGTGTCGCCCACGCGGCGTAGCCGGGAGCGAACGTCGACGCGCAGGAGCAGAAGTTGGAGATCGCGGGCGAGACGCTCGCTCGTGCTCGCGTAGTCGACGCGAACCGCACCCGACGCCGCGACCGTCACCGAGCCGTCGGCGGCCCACAGGTGCCGCAGGAACAGCCGCACCTGCTCGTCGGGCAGCCCGAAGACCTCCTCGGGCAGGAACTTCTCGTGCGACCGCCCGTCGTCCGACACACCGCCGTCACCCAGGAGGTGCGCGGCCATGACCACCTCCGCCCGCGGCCGGGCAGCCCGACGCGTGGGAGCGTCCAGACGTCGGGGCACCGCGACCCGGGCACCGACCGTCAGTTCCCCCAGCGCCTTCCACCCGTCGTAGGTCTGGAAGGGGTGGTTCGCGGTGGCCTCGATCTCCCGCCCGGATGCCAACCGCAGCCGGAAGACCTCCTTGACCCCGCTGGGGAAGACATGCGTCATGGTGCGCGAGACGAGCCTCAGGTGCTCGTCCAGGGACCAGACGGGAATGTCCCGCTCACCCGTCGCCAACAGCTCGCCCATGGAGACCTCGGCACCGGTGTCGGCTCGCAACACCCGGGTCGCCGCCGTGACACAACCGGACTCACGCAGGTCGGAGACCATCGGCTTCTTGTCCGTGCGCTGTTCCGGGCCACGGTTGAGCTGGGACATCGCGACCACCGGGACCTCCAGCTCCTTGGCCAGGAGCTTGAGGTTTCGCGACATCTCGGAGACCTCCTGCTGGCGGTTCTCCGCCCGGCGCGAGCCGCCCGACTGCATGAGCTGGAGATAGTCGATGATCACCAGCCGCAGATCGTGCTTCTGCTTGAGTCGCCGACACTTGGCCCGGATCTCCATCATCGACAGGTTCGGCGAGTCGTCGATGTACATCGGCGCGGCGGTGACCTCACCCATCTTGCGGGAGAGCCGAGTCCAGTCGTCATCGGTCATGCTCCCCGACCGCATGTGATGCAACGCAACCCGCGCCTCCGCCGAGAGCAGGCGCATCATGATCTCGTTACGGCCCATCTCCAGCGAGAAAATCACACTGGCAAGACCATTTTTGATCGAACAAGCGCGAGCAATGTCCAATCCGAGCGTTGACTTACCCATGGCCGGGCGCGCGGCGATCACGATCATCTGGCCGGAGTGGAGGCCGTTGGTGAGGGAGTCGAGGTCGGTGAAGCCGGTGGGGATGCCGGACATCTGGCCGCCGCGCGAGCTGATCGCCTCGATCTCGTCGAGGGCGCCCTCCATGATGTCGGCCAGCGGCGCGTAGTCCTCGGTGGTGCGCTGTTCGGTGACCTTGTAGACCTCGGCCTGGGCGTTGTTGACGATGTCGTCGACCTCGCCGTCGGCCGCGTAGCCCATCTGCACGATCCGGGTGCCCGCCTCGACCAGGCGCCGCAGCACCGCCTGTTCACGCACGATCCGGGCGTAGTACTCGGCGTTGGCGGCCGTGGGCACCGAGGAGATCAGCGTGTGCAGGTACGGCGCGCCGCCCACCCGGCCGATCTCGGTGCGCTTGGTCAACTCGGCGGCGACGGTGACCGCGTCGGCCGGTTCGCCCCGCGCGTACAGGTCCAGGATGGCGTTGTAGACGAGTTCGTGGGCGGGCCGATAGAAGTCGATCGGCTTGAGGTTCTCCACGACGTCGGCGATCGCGTCCTTGGACAACATCATGCCGCCGAGCACCGATTGTTCGGCGGCGATGTCCTGGGGCGGGGTTCGCTCGAATCCCTCGCGGGCCGGTTCGGGCCTGGCCTCTTCGAACTCGGAGACGCTCATGCCCGGGGTCTCCTTTCACAAAGGCTCGCGCGAGGTGGCACCGCAGTACACCGTGTCCTTCATACGCCACACGGCCGACAGATCCGCCGCGCGACGCGGCGTGCGGCCCTTCACCGTACGGGTGGACCCTGGGACCGCCAAGACGGTCATACACAGGGCCTGTGGATAACTGTGGACAACCTGTGGAGAGAGGCGGGTCGAGCTGTGCACAAGCTGTGCGCAGTCGGCCGCCAACGCTTCGCAATCATGTCCACAAACCGGCTCTGACCTGCGATTTCTCTATCCACCGGCTGTGTATGTGAAAAACTGTTGGGCGAATCATGCGGCTATCGCCCCACGTGTGCACCCGCGTACGCCCCGCGCTCGCCGGTAATACCCAGGAGCGCATTGTGACCCTTACCTGTGGATGACTACGGTGGACGCGTGCCGCCCACGGTCCCGTCCCCACCCCCCGAACCGCCCACCTCGCCACCGCCCACCTCGCCACCGCCCGCCGCGGCGCACCCCGCCGACCACACGCAGCGTCGCGCCCACGACCGCGACATCCTGCGCCTGGCCGTTCCGGCCTTCTTCGCGCTGGTCGCCGAACCGCTGTTCGTGCTCGTCGACTCGGCGATCATCGGCCGACTCGGCACGCCCCAGTTGGCCGGCCTCGGCGTCGCGGGCACGATGCTGACCACCCTGGTCAACCTGTGCGTGTTCCTCGCCTACGCGACCACCGCCGCGGTCGCGCGGCTGATGGGCGCGGGCGACCCGCGCGCCGCGATCCGCCAGGGCCTGGACGGCGTCTGGCTGGCCGCGCTGCTGGGCGTGGTGCTGCTGGTGGTCGGCCTGGTCGGCGCCCCGTGGATCGTCTCGGCGTTCGGCGCCTCGGACAGCGCGGCCCCGCACGCGGTGACCTATCTGCGGATCGGCTCGCTGGGCATCCCGGCCATGCTGATCGTGCTCGCCGCCACCGGCGTGCTGCGCGGCCTCCAGGACACCCGGACCCCGCTCGTGGTCGCGGTGCTGGGCTTCGGCGCCAACCTGCTGCTCAACCTGGGGTTCGTCTACGGCCTGCACTGGGGCATCGCCGGATCCGCGTGGGGCACCGTGCTCGCACAGACCGCGATGGCCCTGGTCTACCTGGTCACCGTCGTCCGCGGCGCCCGCCGGCACGGCGCGGCGCTGCGCCCGGACCCGGCCGGCATCCGCGCCTCCGCCTCGGCCGGCGCACCGCTGTTCGTACGCACCGTCAGCCTGCGCGCCATCCTGATCGTGGCCACCGTGGCGGCCACCCGGATGGGCGACACCTCGATCGCCACCCACCAGGTCGCCTGGCAGATATGGACGTTCCTGGCCTTCGCGATGGACGCCCTGGCCATCGCCGCACAGGCGATCGTGGGCCGGGCCCTGGGCGCCGGGGACGCGCGCGGCGCCCGTGCGGCGACCCGCCGGATGCTGGTGTGGGGGGTGTGGACGGGCGTGCTGTTCGCGATCGTGGTGGTCGCCGCGCGCCCGCTGTACATCCCGCTGTTCAGCACCGACCCGGCGGTGCGCGACCTGCTGGCCGGCACGCTGCTCGCGGTCGCCGCCCTCCAGCCGGCGGCCGGCGCGGTGTTCGTACTGGACGGGGTGCTGATCGGCGCGGGCGACGGCCGCTACCTGGCCCTGACCATGCCCATCGTGCTGGCCGCCTTCTGCGCGGCGCTGGGCACCGTGCTGGCCCTCGGCGGCGGCCTGATCGCCGTGTGGTGGTGGGCGATCGGCACGTTCATGGTCAGTCGCGCGCTCCTGCTCGGCCGGCGAGCGTACGGCGACGCCTGGCTGGTGACCGGCAGGCGCTGACGCCCGCGCGGCCGAGAGCCGTCCCGTCGGCCGCGCGGACGGGACGGCGACGCCTCACGCCCCGACGACCTGGTAGCCCGCCTCCACGACGGCCGCGCGCACCGCGTCCGGGTCCACGGGCTGCTCGGAGGTCACGGTCACCAGACCCGAGGCCAGCTCGACCTTGACGTCGGTCACGCCCGACACCTCGGAGACCTCCTCCGTGACGGACGAGACGCAGTGGCCGCAGGTCATCCCGCTGACGGTGAAGGTGGCGGTGCTCATGACGGTGATCCCTTCGTCGACACGAGGACCATGATCGGCCCCACAACGACGAATTTATACCCCCCAGGGGTATGGGCGCAAGTCATCGAACTCACTCGTTCGAGCGATTCACCCCCCACCGAACCCGCCCCGGACCCGCACCCGGCAATCCGGCCCCGCCCGGCCCTCAGTCCGTCAACCGCGCCGAACGCACCGGTTCGACCACCGGCCGCCCGACCCGGAACACCGCGAGCGGCACGGCCTCCACCATGCCCGCCAACTCCCCGGCGGTCCGCGCACAGTCGATCACCTGGCTGAGCGGATGCGTCGCGTAACCGTGCCGGGCCAGCGTCAACCAACAGCGCAACAGCCCCCGCCCCGCCTCCAACAGCTCCACCGGCCCCACCACCCCGCCCGGCGCGGTCACCACCAGCACACTCCCGTCGTACCGCAACAACCCCCGCGACGCCGCCGCCAACCCCCGCGCCAACCCGACCCGCCGCAACACCCGATACACGGCCGGGCGCAGCACCGCGTGCAGCGCCCGCTCCTCGAACCGGGACAGCGCCAACGCCCGCCCGGTCAACCCGTCCCGCGGCTGCGGCCGACCGGCCGGCACCGGCCGCAGCCGCAACCAGTCGCGCAACTCGGCGACCAGCGCCGGATCCGCGAACAACCGGCGATCCGCCTCGTCCGACAACGGCGCCAACGCCCTGGTATCACCCCGCCACAGACCCGCCGACCCGGCGAACGCCGCCGTCGCCTCGGCCAACAACGAATCCGGCAGCGTCCCCGGCGCGTACGCCCCACGCGCACTGCGCCGCCCCGCCAGGTCCGCCGCGCCGAACAGGGTCGGATAACACTCGTCCGCCCGCACGAACCGGGCCACTTCGCCCTGCTCCGGCGCGGCACCCCACTCCACCCGCAGCGGCACCTCCAGCGCCGCGGACGCGATCAGGAACGCCTCGGCGAACGCGCCGAGCGCCAGGAACAGGTCCCGCCGGGTCGGATCGCCGACCGGCAACTCCCGCTCGGCGTCCCAGGACAACGCGTAGCCCAACGCGCCGCTCGGCGTCACCGTCCAGGGCTGCGTGTTGTGCGCGCTGGGCGCCCGGCCGGCCGACCGCAGCAGTTCCGCGAGTTGCGTGCTCACCCGGTGCCCCCCACCGTTCGCTGGTAGAACGTGTGCCCGTGCAGCTCCCGGCCGCCGATCCGGCGATACTGCGCGGCCGACGCCTTGTTGTCGTCCTCGACCCACGTGCTGCGCAACGTGTCGTAGCCGCCCGCCCGCAGCGCCCGATACTGCTCACGCGCCAGCAGCGTCAGATAGCCGCGGCCCTGGGCCGCCGGCACCGTGCCCTTGATGATCAACACCGCCTCGCGGCGATAGCGCCCGCGCGTGGCCAACAGCCGCAACTGGTTGCCCAAGTGCAGATCGCCGCCGATCCGGATCAGGAACTCCGAGATGTCCGGCACCGCGAGCGTGAACGCGATCGGCTCACCCGCCCGCTCCAACCACAACAGCAACGACTCGTCCAGCAGATGCGCCAACCCGTCGGTCTGCGCCCGCAGTTCGTCGAGCTCGATCGGCGTGTAGTAACCCAGTTGCCCGAAACTCGCGTTCAACATCGTGTGCAGGACCGGCAGTTGCTCGGCCAACCGGCGTCGCGAGCCACGCCGGATCACCAACTTCTCGGCCGCGATCCGGGCGTCGTCGAACGCATATGTGGCATCCGGCTCGTCGGTGCGCTCACGCAGACCCGGACAGATCCACGTCGACGCGGAGAACCGCCGGCCGAAGCCGGCCCGTTCGTAGGTCTCCGGATACCGCGCCGGATTCCACGCCGAATCCACGAAGCCGCGCTCGGTGAACCCGGAGGTGATCACCCCACCGGTCTGGTTCGGCAACAACGCGACCGGCCCGAACAGGGTCCGGCGACCGCCCCGCGCGGCCCGCCGCTCCATCAGCTCCACCAGGGCCGCGAACACCGCCGGGTCGTCGGCGAACTCGGTGAGTCCGAACAACTGATGCCGCCCGCGCAGCTTGGCGTCCAAGCGCCCGTCGGTGTGCAGACAGGTCCGGCCCACCGCCCGCCCCGCTCCATCCCGCACCACGTACAACTCGACGCCGGCCCGCTGCCACTGCCGCACCTGCCCGTGCAGCACCGGCACGTACCGGTCCTTCGGGTGCAGCCGCAACGGAAGTTCGCAGAAGTCGCGCAACGCGCGCCGCGAGGCGACCCGCTCCACCGTCGGTGTCACGACTTCGCCTTCCGGTGCACGGGCGCGCCGCTGTGCTCGGCCCCGATCGGGGTGAACTCCTGGATGTGCGCCATCTCGTTGCCCTCGGCCCGCCACGCGCCGTTGCTGTAGCCGCCCGGCTGCGCGTCGAAGAGCCGGATGAAGCCGGCCGTGCCATTGCGGTCGCCGTGATCGGTCATCCAGCACATCAGGTCGCGGTGCGCCTTGGAGCGGGCGAACCGCAACAGCGCGTCCCGGTCCGCGAACACCGCGATCGTGCCGAGCGTGAACGGCCCCTGCCGGTAGACCTTGTGCCAGCGGTAGCCGTCCATCCGCTTCATGGTGCGCACCATCCGCAGATACGGCCGGAGCAGCGAGAGCAGCGAGCGCAGTCCGCGATAGTGCGTGGCCCCGATGAACAACGCCTCGCCCTGTGCCTGCGGCGGCGCCGCCGAGAAGTCGGTGGTCCTCATCGCTGCTCCCCCTCCACGAGGTAGACGTTCTTGATCTTGCTGGTACCGCGCAGGAACGGCCCGGTCCCGAAGTCGTGTACGAGCACCCGCACATCGGCCGCCGTCGGGTCCTCCGCGAGCGACTGGGCGAAGTCCCGGCTGACCCGGGCCAGGTGCCGCACCACCCCCTCGCGGCACACCCGGGCGAGCTTGTCCCGATCCACCTCCTGCGCCGAAGTCCCGTCGCGCAGTTGGAGGTTGACCACGGGCCTGCTCTCCAGGTCGGCGTACTCGTCGACGGTCAGGCAGAACCCCTCCAGGTGCGCCGCCATCGGGTTGTCCCGGTACAGCCCGTACTCGACGTCCTGCGGGTAGATGTTGGCGCCCATGTACGAAATCGTGCTGTCCTTGCGCCCGAAGAGCAGCAACAGCGGCAACCGCATGCCCTCGACCCGGGCCGCGCGCTCCCAGTCGACCCACGCCCGGGCGTCCGGCCGGATCATCTCCTCGACCTGCGCGAAGGTGAGCAACCGGCCCTCGTCGCCGATGTTGTAGCGCACCTTCGGGCTCATCACCGCGGTCGAGTTGATCGTGCAGATCACCTCGTCCTCGGCGTTGGTCTCCAGGTACGTCTCCAGCGGGTTGTACTGGAACACCATCGGCACCCGGCCCTCGTCCGGCCCCAGCAGTTGCGCCCGCAGCCGCTCGTCGGTCAGCAGCCGCTTGCGCAGCCACACCGTCGCGTCGCTCTCGCCGGCCATCCCGATGGTCAGGTCCGAGGCACCGTAGCCGGAGCGCACCTTGACGAAGCGCTCCTCCAGGTAGTCGCGCAGCGCCTCGGTCATGCCCTCGCCGCCGACGAAGCCGTACATCGCGTGCCGACGCCAGTCGAAGCCCTCGGCGTCCAGGCGGTCGCGCAGATGCTTGAGGAACGGCGGGTACGCGGTGACCAGGTAGGTGAAGCGCGGCCCGAAGTGGCGCAGCGTGTCCACGATCTTGTCGATGTCGGGGCCGGTGTTCTTGACCATCGCCACCCGGGCCATCGCGATCCCGGTGTTGGTCCCGGTGGCCCACGCGCCCATCGAGTACGCGTTGATCACGAACAGCTTCCGCCGGGGGAAGACCAGCGAGGTGTAGCCGGCCACGTTGCGGTGCACCGACTTGAGTTCGCGCCGCGAACGCAGCCAGTTGTGCGGTGTCCCGGAGGACCCGGACGACTCGTCCACCACCGTCCCGGCCACCTCCAGCGTGCCCAGCCAGCAGCGGGTGTCCTCGGGATACGCCTTGACGTAGTTCTCCTTGGACGTCTCCGGGTACGAGGTGAGGTCGAACCAGCGGAAGCGCCACCGGTGCCGGCGCAGGAAGTCGCGGTAGGCGGGTACGTCGAGCGCGGCGAACTGGCAGGTCATCCACGCGTGTCGGCGGGCGAATCGCTGCATCCACGGCCGATAGTTGCGCGCGGTCCAACGCCAGACGACGGGATGGATCCGGTAGAGCTGATACAGACCGGTCAGCGCGAAGCTGACCACACGCAGCAACCACTGTCGGATGAACCTGGCCATGACCGTCCGCCCCTTTGCCGCGCCGGCCCACCCGGCGTATGTCTCCAGCCTGCGGCGACAGGGGTGTTCGGGACATGAGTACCACTACTCAGTCCACTACTCGAAAACGCCGAACGGCCCGACCCCACAGGGGTCGGGCCGTTCGGGTGCTTCAGGTCAGGCAGGCACGACGTCGAGGTCGAGCGCGGCCGAAACCTCCTGGTGGAGGCGGACCGTGATGCGGTGCGACCCGACGGTCTTGATCGGCGTACCGATCTCGACGCGACGCTTGTCGATGTCCGGACCGCCGGCGGCCTTGATGGCCGACACGACGTCCGCGACGGTGACCGAGCCGAAGAGTCGGCCCGTCTCGCCGGCGCGCGTCTGGAGCGTCACCTTGAGACCCGCGAGCTGACCCTTGACCTCGGCGGCCTGGTCGAGCGTGCGGATCTCGCGGACCTTGCGGGCGCGACGGATGGCCGCCACGTCCTTTTCGCCGCCGCGGCTCCAGCGAATCGCGTAGCCGCGCGGGATGAGGTAGTTGCGGCCGTAGCCGTCCTTGACCTCGATGATGTCGCCGGGCTCACCGAGACCGGTCACCTCGTGGGTGAGGATGAGCTTCATGACAAGATCACCCTTTCTCAGCGAGCAGTGCTGGTGTACGGCAGCAGCGCCATCTCGCGGCTGTTCTTGACAGCCACGGCGACGTCACGCTGGTGCTGCGTGCAGTTACCGGTCACGCGACGAGCGCGGATCTTCCCGCGGTCGGAGATGAACTTCCGCAGCAGGTTGGTGTCCTTGTAGTCCACATAGGAGATCTTCTCCTTGCAGAACACGCAGACCTTCTTCTTAGGCTTGCGCGCAGGCGCCTTCGCCATTGTGCTCTCCAGATCGTTTCAGAAGTCTTCAGCTCGGGATGCGAACCGATCCCTGGGCCTTGCGGCCTAGAAGGGGGGTTCGTCCGAGTAGCCGCCCGGCGGGGGACCCCAGCCCCCCGCGCCGCCGCCGCCCTGCTGCTGGCCGCCCCCTGCGGGAGTGGCCCACGGGTCGTCGGCGGGTGCGCCACCGCCCTGCTGGGGACGGCCGCCGTAGCCACCGCCGCCCTGCTGTCCGCCGCCCTGCTGGCCGCCGTAACCGCCACCGCCCTGCTGCTGACCGCCGCCGTAGCCACCCTGACCGCCGCCTCCGCGGCTGGTCTTGGTGATCTTGGCGGTGGCCCACTTCAGGGTCGGGCCGATCTCGTCGACCTCGAGCTCCACGACGGTGCGCTTCTCGCCCTCTTTGGTCTCGTAGGACCGCTGCTTCAGCCGGCCCTGGACGATGACGCCCGTGCCGCGCTGGAGGGATTCCGCGACGTTCTCCGCGAGTTGCTTCCAGGCCGAACAGCGGAGGAACAGCGCTTCGCCGTCCTTCCACTCGTTCGTCTGACGGTCGAACGTGCGCGGCGTGGACGCCACGGTGAAGTTCGCGACAGCGGCACCGCTGGGCGTGAAGCGCAGTTCCGGGTCGGCAGTCAGGTTTCCGACAACAGTGATGATGGTCTCGCCTGCCATGCTGACCCCTTCGCTGATTTCAGCGCAGTGCTGCGTTTCGACGTGCGGTGCGGTTGGTGGTGCGCGCGAGCTCGGACTAGCGCTGGTCGGGGCGCAGGACCTTGGTCCGCAGCACCGACTCGTTGAGGTTCATCTGACGGTCGAGTTCCTTGACGGTCGCGGGCTCCGCGGCCAGGTCCACGACGGCGTAGATGCCCTCGGACTTCTTCTTGATCTCGTACGAGAGCCGGCGACGGCCCCACGTGTCGATCTTCTCGACCTTGCCACCGTCGTTGCGGATGACATTGAGGAACTGCTCGAGCAGCGGCGTGACCGCGCGCTCTTCGAGGTCCGCGTCGAGGATGACCATGAGTTCGTAGCTACGCATGTGAACACCCACCTCCTGTGGACTGATCGGCCACGGAATCTCCGTGGCAGGAGGGCTTGCGTAATGCCGCCGCGCCAAGGCGGCCCCCGAAAACGCGCGGGGGTGCCGAGAGTGCAGCGGACGGTACAGCGTACCCGGACCCGCACACACTCTTGAAATCGAGCTTGACGCGGTCGCCTCGGGGGATGGATATACCGACAAAACGTCCACTCCGCAGTCACTCACCGGAGGCGCGCGATGGCACAAACGATCCGCCGCACGGGATCCGCGGCAACCGCGGGAGCGCATCGGCCCCACCTGACCCTCAACTCCGACGGCCGGGCACATCCGCGCGAGAACGCGCTGGTGGCCGCGGTGGTGCTGTTCGCGCTGGTGGGCGGCATCTGTGCGTTCTTCAAGGACATGCACATCCTGGGCGCGTGGACCGCGCTCGCGGGTGTGGTGACCGGGCTGATCAGCCAGATGTTCTCGGCGACCACCGAGGAGCGGGTGGTCACGGTGCTCGCGCACGGCGGCTCCGCCGAGGCCCGGGTCATGAACTTGGTCCGGGGGGGACATAAGAGTCGCCGACC
>NZ_JBHZAV010000106.1:0-32508 GCF_042754445.1 Embleya sp. NPDC059213 | reverse complement strand
CCCGGCGGGCCCCCCCGGGCCGCTCGGGGGCGCCCCCGCCGACGCCCCACAGTGCGCTGCCGCCGGCCGGCCGACGCCACCGGCCGCCGAGCCGGTCCGGCCATCGCGGCCGACCCGCTGTCGCCGCAGGGCATCCTCACCGCCCCGCACACCGGCATGCGGGCCGGCCGGGCGGTCGACGACCACCTCGGCGGCGATCGCACCGCACTCACCCGCTACGCCGCCGAATTCGACACGATCACCGCCACCCACCCGCGCAGCCGGCGCACCTGCCGCGGCCTCGAACACCGATGGCCCCGGCACGCCTTCCGGCACCGCCGCCACACCGCCGGCCCGACGGATCCCGCCGCCGGCCGAGCGAACACCCGACCCGAGCCGATCCCACCCCCAGGAGTGCCCGCATGACCATCCCCGACGTCATCTCCCGGTCCGACACCGACACCGCCGCCCCCCGCCACGGCCACCGGTTCCTGCTCATCGGCACCGGCACGATCTTCGCCTACCACCTGCCGCTCTACCACGTCCCCGTGCACGCCTTCCAGATGATCAACAAGTTCGGCCTGGCCGAGAGCCTGCGCACGAAGTACCTCGACGACCTCGCGAGCCACGAGGACCAGCAGGTGTACTACTCCCTGTTCTCCGAGGGCCACTGGCCTCTCAAGGAGATCGTCGACGGCACCCGTGACTCGCTGCCCGTGGAACTGGAGCGGGTGACCGTCGACAGCGCCGGCAATCGCACCTTCACCAAGATCCTCGACGAGACCACCGCCACCTGCCGCCCGCAGGACGTCGTCTTCTACAAGCCACTCGACGCCACCACCTACCCCGACAACCTCACCTGCCTCGCCTTCGGCCAGGGTTCCGAAGTCCACCTCGCCCACCAGCTCGCCGCCCCGCCGAACTGGGACGAGGTCATCACCACCACACAACCCGTCGGCTTCCAGCAGGGGGACCTGGACCACGCCGCCGCCGTCGTCATCCCCACCATCAAGGACCCGAAGGGTGTCGTCCAGGAGAGCCCCCTGGTCAAGGGCAAGACCTACAAGGGCCTGATCGGGACCCGCGAGGTCACCTTCACCGTCGGCCGCCAGGGCTGGTGGAACAACACCAGCCTCAATACCTAGCAGCCCCGAAGATCGAGCGCCGCACCATCCACCCCGCTCGCGGTCGCGCCCGGCGGGTCGCCGATTCATCGGCGACCCGCCGGCCACCCGCCGTGCCGCCACCGTAGAACCACCAGCCTCGCACGCAGCCCCGTCGGCGAAGACCGATGGGGCCGTGAACGCCGCTGCCGTGGTCGGCCCGCAGCGCCCGGGCGTCACCGTCTTCGAACGAAGCCAAGAGGCGGACAGGGAAAGGTGGTCCCCTTCCCACCGGGCCCACCCTCGCTGCCGCCGGGCGATGCCGTCGGCCTACACCAGTGCGGCGGCGCCGATGAGGCCGGCGTCGGGGCCGAGGGTGGCGGTGCGCAGTGGGGGTGCGGCGGGGCGGGTGGCCGTGTGTTCGGCGTAGGCGCGTTCCATTGCCGCGCGCACCGGTCCGGCGGCGCTGCCCAGCCCGCCGCCCACCACGATCGCGGCCGGATCGAGCAGTCGGACCACGGCCGCCAGGACCGTGCCCAACGCGCGGCCGGCGGAGTCCAGCACGGCGGCCGCGCGGGGGCCGCCCGCGGCGAGTACCTCACGGGTGCCGGCCACGCCGAAGCGTTCGCCGATGCCCCGCCCGGAGGCGTAACTCTCCAGATTGCCCGCCCAGTTCGGATCCACCGACGCCGGCACCTCGAACTCGCCGAGCGCGATCGCCTCGCCGCGCGCACCGGTCACGGGCCTGCCGTCGAGCACGAACGTCGAGGACAGGCCGGTGCCCAGCGACACGTAGAAGAAGCCGTCGAGTCCACGCCCGGCGCCGTATCGGGCCTCGCCGAGCGCGCCGCAGCGCACGTCCGACCCCACCGCGCACGGGACGTCGAGGGCGAGTGCGGACAACACGTCGAGCGGTTGCTTGTCCCACGCCAACACCTCGCGGCTGGTCAACAAGCCGTCCGCGTCCACGTATTCGGGGAAACCGGCGCCCAGCCCGGTCGTCGTCAGCCCCAGGCGTGCCGCCGCCGCGAGGAGGTCGATCGTCGCCGCCCGGGTGCCGGCGAGTCCGGGGTCGCGCAGCCGCCCGGCGGTGACGGTGGGGCGTTCGTCGCGGTGGAGGACGGTTCCGTCGGCGGTGACGAGCGCGGCGGCGATCTTGGTGCCGCCCACGTCCAGGGCCGCGGTGACGAAGGTGCTCAAGGGGTCTCCAACGGTGGGTTGCTCGTCGGCCGTACGCCGTGCGGGCGGTCGGGCGGCCGGGCCCGCGATGCCGGGCCCGCGACCTCGGGCCGACCGGTCGGGCCTACTCGGTGCCGCGATGCAGCATGGTCTCGAATCGATACGCGTCGCCGCGGTACACCGCCCGGCCCAGCAACACCGGTGCCTCGCCGCGGTCGAAGGTGACCTCCTCGCCGATCAGCACGGGCGAGCCCGCGGGCACCCGCAGCACCTCGGCGGTGAACGCGTCGGCGGCGTCCGCGTGCGCGGTGTACTGGCTGCGCAGGATGTGCACGCCCGCCTCCTCCAGGAGCGCGAAGAGCGAGCGGTTCTCCAGCTCCGCGGTCTCCAACACCGGGGCCCGGTCGCGGACGACCACGGTGGTGTCCAGGCAGACGGGGACGCTGTCCAGGCCGCGCACCCGGGTGATCTCCACCACCTCGGAGGCGGGCGCGACGCGCAGCCGGACCGCCTCCTCGTAGCTGGTCAACCGCACCCGCCGGGTCAGCAGCCGGGCGGTGGCGGTGAGCCCGCGGTCACGGGCGATGTCGGTGAAGCTTCGGAGCACGCTCGGCGGTTCGCTGACCACGTCGGTGGACACGTACCAACCGCGTTGGGCGGAGGCGTGCACCCGGCCGTCGCGCTCCAGACCGGCCAGGGCCAGGCGCAGGCTGCTGCGGCTGACCCCCAGCCGCTGGGCGAGCGCGCGTTCGCCGGGCAGCCGGCTGCCCGCGGGGAACTCGCGCCGGTCCAACGCCTGGGCCAGTGCCCGGTAGGCGAGCTGCACGGCGGGTCCCGCGGCGGAGGCGGGGAGATCGTCGCTGACTGTCACAGCGCGAGAACATACCAGAAGAACCAGTGGCCAGACCAGATGTGAATCTGGTCCAATCTCTGGACTAACTGGTCTGCCGTAGGTCATGATCCGGGAGAAGCAACAAGCGGAATGCATCGTTCCGATGTCACCCTCCCGTCCGATATAGGCGATCTGTCCGATATGGACTATCCGTTTGTTGTGGATCATGCGTTCGATATGGATGATTTCCGCCATATCGTCGACTTCCGTCACAACCACGACGCGCAAGGAACCCTCAATGCCGGTAAGCGAACCCGTCCGTCTCGCCGTCGTCGGTGCCGGGACGATCACCCAGTCGGTGCACCTGCCCGCGATCCGGCGCCTCGGCGACCTCGTCACCACCGCGGTCGTGTGCGACCTGTCGCCCTCCCGAGCGGCGTCGGTCGCGGCGCACACCGGCGCCGGCGTGCGGGCCGAAACCGAATACGCCCGGGTCCTGGCCGATCCCGACGTGGACGCCGTACTGCTGGCCACCCCGGGCACCCACGCCCGCGACGCCAAGGCCGCGCTGCTCGCCGGGAAGCACGTGCTCGCCGAGAAGCCGCTGTGCCTGACCGTCGCCGAGGCCGACGAACTCGGGGCGCTCGCCGCCGAGCGGGGCCTGGTCCTCCAGGTCGGCTACATGAAGATGTACGACCCGATCACCGCGCTCGCCGCCGCCGAACTGGACACGCTCGACACCCCGCGCACCGTGCGGGTGACGGTGCTGCACCCGGCCGACGAACCCCAGGTCGCGCACCTGCGGATGCCGCCGCCGGCCGACGACGCGGACGGCGCGGTGATCGCCGAGGCGATCCGCTACGAGGCCGAACGCACGCTCGACGCCCTCGGCGAGGTCCCGGCCGAACTCGGCCGCTACTACCGCGAGGTGCTCAACGGCTCGGTGATCCACGAACTCTCGCTGCTGCGCGCGCTCGGCTTCACCCTGCCGACCTCGTTCGATTCGGCAGAGCTGTGGCCGTGGCCCGTCGAGGGCGAACCGCCGTGCCTGCTGGCGTCCGCGCCGCTGGGCGTCGACGGGGCCGCGCGCCTGGTGCTCAACTGGAACTGGCTGCCCGACCACCCCGAATACGGCGAGGAGGTCGCCGTGCTCGCCCGCGACGGCCGGCTGCGGCTGGACATGGCCGCGCCCTACCTGGTGGACGTGCGCAGCACGTTGCGGGTCGAGCGCGCCCACGACGGGGCCAGCCGCGACTCGCTCGTGCGCTCGGGCTACGACACCGGATTCGTCGTACAACTGGCGGAGTTCGCCGCGTCGATCACGCACGGCGCGCCGGTGCGCTCGACCGCGAGCGGAGCCGCCGAGGACGTGCGCTGCCTACAGGCGCTGATCGCGGCGATCGCCCGCCGCGCCGACGTGACCGTCGGCGGCGAGGCCGCCCTCCTGGAAGGTGACGCCCGATGACCACGATCCGACCGACCGATCGGGCCCTGCGGATCGGCAACGCCCCCGTCAGCTACGGCGTCTACGGTGAAGCCGCCGGCGGCGCCGGCACCTCGCCGGAGGCCCTGCTCGCCTCGATGGCCGAAGCCGGTTACGCGGGCAGCGAGTTGGGCCCGCCCGGGTTCTTCGGCACCCCGGCCGAGACTGCGGCCCTGTTCACCCGGCACGGCCTGGCCGCCGTCGGGGCCTACATCCCGGTGCACTACGCGCTCGGGGACGACGTGGTGGCCCACGACCTGGCCCGAATGGAACAGACCTGCCGCGAACTGGCCGCGTGCGCCGAGGCCGGCGGCGAGACGCCGCTGGCGATCCTGGCGGACGAGGGCAGCGAGGCCCTGCTGCACAACCCGGCCCGCGCCTGGGAGGACCGCTCGCTCGCGCTCGACGACGCCGGTTGGCGGCGCCTGGCGAACCTGTCCGCACAGGCCGTCGCGCTGGCCCGCTCGTACGGGCTGCGCACCTCCTTCCACCCGCACATCAGCACCTTCGTCGAATCGCCCTGGGAGGTGGACCGGCTGCTCGACCTCACCGAGGTGGGTCTGACGCTGGACATCGCCCACATCCAACTCGCCGGCGGCGACCCGGTCGAGTGCCTGGACCGCTGGCAGGAGCGGATCAACCACGTCCACCTCAAGGACGTCGACACGAGCGTGCTGGCCCGGGCCAAGGCCGAGCGCCGCACCGACTTCGACACGTGGTGGGCGAACGTGTGCGTGCCCTTCGGCCACGGTGACGTCGACATCGACCGATTCCTGGTCGCCCTCCTGCGCGGCGGCTACCGCGAGTGGCTGCTGATCGAGCAGGACCGCGCGCCGACCCCCGCGGAACTGTATCCGACCGTGGCCGCCGAACAGGCCGCCAACCACGCGTGGCTCGCGGCCAAGGTCGCCGAACTCGTCTGACCCCGACCCCGATCCCGAGGGCGCCGCCCGCCAGGCGGCCGTGCCCTCGGTCCCTCTTGACCACCCACCGTGGTCGGACACGGGAGCAACCATGAAAACTCTGCGCTGGACCGCGGTCGCCGGGATCGCCCTCACCGGCATCCTCGCCACCGCGTGTGGCGTCCCCGGCGCGGGCGGCAGCACCGTCGCCTCCACCCTCGCCGGCGGGCCCGTGACCCAACGGGTCTCCGTCGAGGACGTCAAGGCCATGGGCGACACCAAGCTGCGCGTGCTCGCCGACGCCGGCGAGGAGAACACGCTGAAGGCCCTCGTGCCGCTGTACGAGAAGAAGTACCCCAACGTCAAGGTCGAGGTCGCCACCAAGGGTTTCGACGACCTGATGAAGACCGTCGTCAACTCGATGTCGGGCTCCGACGCGCCCGACCTCGCCCAGGGCAACCAGGGCTACGGCACCGACGGCCCGCTGGTGAAGGCCGGGCTGATCCGCCCGCTCGACGACGTGATGCGCACCTACGGGTGGGAGAACACCTACACCGAGGGCGCGCTCAAGCAGTACCGCTGGTCGCCCGACGGCTCGATCTTCGGTTCCGGCAGC
The DNA here is from genome assembly GCF_042754445.1 of Embleya sp. NPDC059213. Taxonomy (NCBI): domain Bacteria; kingdom Bacillati; phylum Actinomycetota; class Actinomycetes; order Kitasatosporales; family Streptomycetaceae; genus Embleya; species Embleya sp. NPDC059213. The sequence goes on along the minus strand of NZ_JBHZAV010000106.1, from coordinate 26,414 downwards.
CTGTACGGCATCAGTCCCGCCACCGAATACGTCGGCGTGTTCTACAACACCGACAAACTCGCGAAGCTGGGCATCGCGCCGCCGCAGACCTACGCCGAGTTCACCGCCGCGCTCGACCGGGTCAAGGCCGCGGGCGAGCAGCCGATCATGCTGGGCAACGCCGAGAAGTATCCGGCGAGCCAGGTCATCGGCCTGGTCCAAGGCCAGAACACGCCCAGCCGCGACGTGCGTTCGTGGATCACCGGCGTACCCGGCACCACAGTGGCCGACCCCGGCACCGTGGACGCCGCCCGGACCGTGCAGGACTGGGCGGCGCAGGGCTACTTCGGCCCCGGATACAACGGGATCAGCTCCGACGACGCGGTCGCCAAGTTCGGCGCGGGCGAGGGCGCGTTCCTCGTCGCCGGCTCCTGGAACGCCCCGTCCCTCCAGGAGAACATGAACGGCAAGGTCGGCTTCACCCTGCCCGCCCGCGCCGACGGCACCCGCGCGACGGTGGGCTCGCTGGGCCTGGGCTGGCACATCGGCGCCAAGACCACGAAGCTGCCCGCCGCGGTGGCCTTCCTGGACCTGCTGATGAGCGACGAGTTCGCCCAGACCATCGCCGACGTCGGCCGCACCCCGGTCACCGGCGCGGGCAAGGTCAGGGCCGGCAGCCCCGTGGTCGAGCAGGTCAACACGATCGGCCTCAAGCTCCTCGCCGACGACGGCCAGAACTTCTACCTCGACTGGGCCTCGACCACCATGTACGACACCATCGGTGCCAAGACCCAGGACCTGCTGGCCAAACACACCTCCCCGAGCGGCTTCGCCAAGGCACTCCAGGACGACCGGGACGCGTTCGCGGCCAAGCAGAGTGCGGACGCGAAGGCCGCGTCGTGACCGGCCTGCGCGCGTGGAGCGCGAGACAGTACTGGCCCGCGTTCCTCTACCTGTTGCCGGCCGCCGTGTTCTACACGCTGTTCGTGCTGCGACCGCTGGGGCAGACGGCCTGGGTGTCCCTGTTCAGCTGGGACGGCATCACCGAGGGCCGCTGGGTGGGAGCGGACAACTACTCCGCGCTCCTGGACGACGGCCGGATCCCCTCCGCGATCGGGCACTCGCTCGTCTTCGTCGTCTTCTACGCGATCTTCCCCGTCGCACTGGGGCTGTTCCTGGCCGCGTTGATGTCGCGGATCAGGGTGCGCGGGCTGAGCTTCTTCCGCGCGGTGCTGTTCCTGCCGCAGATCCTGGCGACCGTGGTGGTCGCGGTGTCCTGGCGGTGGATCTACGACATCGACGGCCCGCTCAACGCCGCGCTGCGCGCGGTGGGCCTGGGCTCGCTCGCGCGGGCCTGGCTCGGCGACTACGCCACCGCGCTGCCCGCGGTGGGCATCGTCGGCACCTGGGTGATGTACGGCCTGTGCATGGTGCTCTTCCTGGCCGGCGTACAGAAGATCCCCACCGAACTGTACGAATCGGCCCGGCTCGACGGCTGCGGCCCCATCCGGGAGTTCTTCACCGTCACCCTGCCCGCGCTGCGCGGCGAGATCGCCATCGCGCTCGTGCTCACCATCACCTACGCGCTGCGCAACTTCGACCTCGTGTGGAACACCACCGCGGGCGGCCCGGGCACGTCCACGACGGTGCCCAGCGTGTTCATCTACCAGGGCGCCTTCCTCACCCACGAGGTGGGCAGCGCCGCCGCCATCAGCGTCTGCCTGACCGCCGTGGTGCTCGTCGTCACCGGTGTGATCATGCGCGTCGTGCGTGGCAAGGAGGGCTGACCGATGCTCACCAGTCGCCGACAGAACGTCATCGGCCACGCGATCCTCGCGGTCGCCGCCCTCATCGCGCTCTACCCGTTCCTGTCCGTCCTGCTGCTCGCGTTCGGCGAACCCGGCACGCGCACCAGCGGATTCTCCATCCCCACCTCGGTCAGCTTCGACAACTTCACCGAGGCGTGGCGGCGCGGGCTGTTCTCGGACGCGCTGACCTCCAGCCTGATCGTCGCCGCCGCCGTGGTCGTCGGCACGATCGTCCTCGCGGTCCTGGCGAGCTACGCCCTCGCGTTCTTCCCGTTCCCGCTCAAGGGCCCGATGCTCGGGCTGCTGCTGATCGGGCTCGTGATGCCGTACGAGGCGACCGTGATCCCGCTGTACTACCAACTCAAGGACTGGGAACTGGTCAACACCTACTGGGCGTTGATCCTGCCGCAGATCGGACTGTCGCTGCCCTTCGCGGTGTTCTGGATGCGGACCTTCTTCGTCTCCACACCCCCCGCGCTGCGCGAGGCGGCCTCGGTGGACGGCGCGTCCCGCCTGCGCACGCTGCGCTCGGTGCTGCTGCCGATGGCGATGCCCGCGATCGGCACCCTGGCCACCCTGCTCTTCCTCTTCGCCTGGAACGAGTTCCTGCTCGCCCTGGTCCTGGTCCCCGACGACCGCTCGGTGCAGACCGCACCGCTCGCGCTGTCGTTCTTCGCCGGCAACCGCCGCAACAGCGATCCGGGCGTGACCGCCGCCGCGGCCGTCCTGGTCGCCCTTCCCGTGCTCATCAGCTACATCGCCCTCCAGCGCCGCATGATCAGCGGAATGCTCGCGGGCGCCGTCAAGGAGTGACACCCATGCCAGCCCCCCTTCCCCTCCAGGTCTTCGACGCACCGGCGGACCTCGGCGACGCGCTCGCCCGCGAGATCGCCGACGGCATCGCCGCCGCCGACGCGGCCGGCGTGCGCTACGTCCTGGGCTGCCCCGGCGGTCGCAGCCCCAAGCCGGTCTACGACGCGCTGGCCGAACAGGTCGCGGCCCGCGGCCTGGACCTGCGGCACGTGGTGATCGCGATGATGGACGAATACGTGGTGGCCGGCCCGGACGGCTTCACCGACATCGAACATACCGCGCACAACAGTTGCCACCGCTTCGCCGCCCAGGAGATCGTCGCCCCGCTCGACGCCGCCGCCGGGCCCGGGCGCGGCATCCCCGCCGACGCCGTCTGGTTCCCCGACCCCGCCGACCCCGAGGCGTACGACACCCGCCTCGCCGACGCGGGCGGCATCGACCTGTTCATCCTCGCCTCCGGCGCCACCGACGGACACATCGCCTTCAACCCGCCCGGCGCGCCCCGGGACAGCCGCAGCCGCGTCGTCGAACTGCCCGACAGCACCCGCCGGGACAACCTCGGTACCTTCCCCGACTACGCCTCGCTCGACGAGGTCCCCCGCCACGGCGTGACCGTCGGCGTGCACACGATCGTCTCGCGCTCCCGCCGCGCGGTCATGGTCGTGCACGGCGAGCACAAGCGCGAGGCGGTCCGCCGCCTGTCCGCGGCCGGCGACTACGACCCCACGTGGCCGGCCACCCTGCTCGTCACCTGCGAACGCCCGTCCCTGTACGTGGACCGCGCCGCGGCGGACGCCCGATGAGCGACTCCCCGGACCTGATCACCCTCGGCCGGGTGGGAGTGGACCTGTACCCCGAACAGATCGGGGTCGGCCTGGCCGACGTGCGCACCTTCACCAAGTACCTCGGCGGCAGCGCGACCAACGTCGCCGTCGCCGCCGCCCGGCACGGACTGCGCGCGAGCGTGGTCACCGGCGTGGGCCCGGACCCGCTGGGCGACTTCGTCCGCAGCGCGCTGCGCGGCTTCGGCGTCGACGATCGCCACGTGGTCACCGTTCCCGGACGGCAGACGCCCGTCGTACTGTGCGAGATCTTCCCGCCGGACGACTTCCCGCTCTACTTCTACCGACCCAACGCCCCCGACCTCGCGCTGACCGTCGAGGACCTGGACACCGAGGCCCTGCGCACCGCGCGCATCGTGTGGATCACCGGCAGCGGACTGTCCGCCGAGCCCTCCCGCACCACCACCCTGCGCGCCGTCGCCGACCGGGCCCAGGGCGGCGACACCGTGCTCGACCTGGACTGGCGGCCGATGTTCTGGGCCGACCCGGACGAGGCACCCGCGTGGTACGCCCGGGCCCTGGCACACGCCACCGTGGCGGTCGGCAACCGCGACGAGGTCGAGGTCGCCGTCGGCACCCGCGACCCCGACGAGGCCGCCGACCGCCTGCTCGCGCGCGGGGTGCGACTGGCCGTGGTCAAGCAGGGACCGGCCGGCGTCCTGGCCCGCACCGCCGGCGAGGAGATCCGGCTGGCGCCCATCCCCGTCGAGGTGGTCAACGGCCTCGGCGCCGGCGACGCGTTCGGCGGCGCGCTCGCGGCCGGCCTGGCCGGCGGACTGCCGCTGCGCCGCACCCTGGAGATCGCCAACGCCGCGGGCGCCCTGGTCGCCGGGCGACACGCGTGCGCCGACGCGATGCCCACCCTCGCCGAGATCGACGACCTGATCGCGCGCTCCACCGCCGACGCCGCCTCGGGCTCCGGGCCCGCCTCCATTCCCGTCTCCACCCCTACCGAAGGACAGCTGTGAGCATCGCCCCCGACATCGCCTCGGTCGTCACCACCCGCCTGACCGACCCCGGCGCGATCCGCCGCGCCGCGCTGGCCCGACCCAGGTTCGAGCGCGCCGGCTTCGCCCGTCCGCTGTTCATCCTCGCCGCCGACCACGCCGCGCGCGGCGCGATCGCCGCCGGCGGCGACCCCACCGCGATGGGCGACCGGCACGAACTGCTCGCGCGCTGCGTCGAGGCGCTGGCCCGCCCCGGGGTGGACGGCTTCCTGGGCACCCCGGACATCGTCGAGGACCTGATCCTGCTCGGCGCGCTCGACGGCAAGCTGGTGCTGGGCTCGATGAACCGCGGCGGCATCCCCGGCGCGAGCTTCGAACTCGACGACCGGTTCGGCTCCTACGACGCGCGCGGCATCGCCGAGGGCGGCCTGGACGGCGGCAAGATCCTGCTGCGCGTGGACCCGGCCGACGCCGGCACGGCCGAGACGCTGATCGGCACCGCGAACGCGGTCAACGAGCTTGCCGAACGCGAACTCCTGGCGCTGATCGAGCCGTTCATGTCGGCCCGGGAGAACGGCAAGGTCCGCAACATCCTCACCCCCGACGCGCAGATGAAGGTCAACAACATCTCCGCCGCACTGGGGCGCACCTCGGCGTACACCTGGCTCAAGGTGCCCGTCGTCGACGAGATGGAGCGCATGATGGCCTCGACCACCATGCCCACGCTGCTCCTGGGCGGCGAGGGCGGCGGCGACGTCGACGCGATGTACGCCTCCTGGCAGCGCGCGCTGGAGATCCCGCACGTGCGCGGCCTGATCATCGGGCGCACGATGCTCTTCCCGCACGACGGCGACGTGGCCGGTGCGGTCGACACCGCCGTGTCCCTGGTGCGCGGGGCCACGCGGTGAGCAGCCCCCTGCACCTGCCCGACGGGAGTACCGCCGCGGACGGCTTCCGAGTGGCGATCACCCCCGAGTCGGCCGGCTGGGCCTACAGCTCACTGCGCGTGCTGGAGTTGGCCCCGGGCGAGACCCGCCGGTTCGAGACCGGCGACGCGGAGACCATCGTGCTGCCCCTGGCCGGGTCGTGCGTGGTCACGGTCGACGGGACGAGCTACGAACTCGCGGGCCGCGAGCACGTGTTCGCGCGGGTGACCGACTTCGTCTACGCCCCGCGCGAGGCGCGGGTGAGCGTGACCTCCGAGCGTGGTGGCCGGTTCGCGCTGCCGGCGGCGCGCTGCGACCGGCGCCTGGCACCGGCGTACGTGCCGGCCACCGACGTCGCGGTGGAGGTGCGCGGCGCCGGCGCGGCCTCGCGGCAGGTCAACAACTTCGCCGCGCCGGACGGCTTCGGCTGCGACCGCCTGGTCGCGGTCGAGGTGCTCACGCCGGGCGGCAACTGGTCCTCGTACCCCCCGCACAAGCACGACGAGGCACGCCCGGGGGAGGCGGTGCTGGAGGAGATCTACTACTTCGAACTCGGCTCCTCCGGCGGCCCCGGACGCCCCTTCGGCTACCAGCGCGTCTACGACGGGCGGGAGGTGGACGTGCTCGCCGAGGTGCGTCAGGGCGACGTGGTCCTGGTGCCGCGCGGCTACCACGGCCCGTCGATGGCGCCACCCGGATACCCGATGTACTACCTGAACGTGCTTGCGGGCCCGCATTCGCAACGCACGATGGCCTGTTGCGACGACCCCGAACACCACTGGGTCCGGCAGTCGTGGGAGAGCGTCGAACGCGACCCCCGGGTGCCGATGTGCGATGCGGAGGGACCGCGATGAACACCGTGCGGATGACCACGGGACAGGCGCTGGTGCGTTTCCTCTCCCGCCAGTACAGCGAACGCGACGGAGTCGAACACCGGCTGATCGAGGGCTGCTTCGGGATCTTCGGGCACGGCAACGTGGCCGGGATCGGGCAGGCGCTCCTGGAGCGCCCCGGTGACCTGACCTACCATCAGGCCCGCAACGAGCAGGCGATGGTGCACGCGGCCGTGGCCTACGCCCGGACCAGGCGCCGGCTGTCGACGCTGGCGTGCACGGCGTCGGTGGGACCCGGGGCGACCAACATGGTCACCGGCGCGGCGCTGGCCACGATCAACCGGCTGCCGGTGTTGCTGCTGCCGGGCGACACCTTCGCCACCCGGGCGGCCTCGCCGGTCCTGCAGGAGCTGGAACTGCCGTACGCCGCCGACATCAGCGTCAACGACGCCTTCCGGCCGGTCTCCCGCTTCTTCGACCGCGTCCAGCGCCCGGAACAACTCGCGCACGCCGTGACGCAGGCCATGCGGGTGCTCACCGACCAGGCCGAGACGGGCGCGGTCACCCTCGCGTTGCCGCAGGACGTGCAGGCCGAGGCGTGGGACTTCCCCGAGGAGTTGTTCGCCAAGCGGGTGTGGCACGTCCGCCGCCCGGTGCCCGACCCGGACTCGCTGGCCGCGGCGGTCGCGGTGCTGCGGAGCGCGCGCCGGCCGCTGATCGTGGCCGGCGGCGGCGTGGTGCACGCCGACGCGACCGCCGCGCTGGCCGCCTTCGCCGCGGCCACCGGCATTCCGGTCGCGGTGACCCAGGCGGGCAAGGCGGCACTGCCGCACGAACATCCGGCCGCCGTCGGCGGGATCGGCCACACCGGATCGGTCGCCGCGAACGCGCTGGCGCATGACGCGGACGTGGTGCTGGGCATCGGCACCCGGTGGCAGGACTTCACCACCGCGTCGCGGACCCTGTTCGCCGACCCCGACGTGCGCTTCGTCAACCTCAACATCGCCGCGTTCGACGCGGCCAAGCACGCCGGCGTCGCGCTGGTCGCGGACGCGCGGGCGGGCCTGGAGGCGTTGACGGCGGCGCTGGCCGGCTGGACCGCCCCGGCCGAACACCGCACCCGCGCGGCCGAGGCGGTGCGGCGCTGGGACGCCGAGGTCGACGCCGCGTTCGCCCGCGCACACACCCCGCTGCCCGCCCAGAGCGAGATCATCGGCGCGGTCCACGAGGCGATGGCGCCCCGGGACGTGGTGGTGTCCGCGGCCGGCTCCATCCCCGGCGACCTGCACAAACTGTGGCGCCCGGCCGATCCGCTGGGCTACCACGTCGAGTACGGGTTCTCCTGCATGGGCTACGAGATCGCCGGCGGCCTGGGCGTCAAGCTGGCCGCGCCCGACCGCGAGGTGTTCGTGCTGGTCGGGGACGGCTCCTACCTGATGATGGCGCAGGAGATCGTCACCGCCGTCGCCGAAGACGTCAAACTGGTGATCGTGCTCGTGCAAAACCACGGCTACGCCTCGATCGGGGCGCTGTCCGAGACGGTGGGCGCCGAGCGATTCGGCACGCAATACCGGTTCCGGGACCGCGAGTCCGGCGGCTTCGACGGCCGGATCCTGCCGATCGACCTCGCCGCGAACGCGGCCAGCCTGGGCGCCGACGTACTCCGGGCGAACGGCCTCGCCGAATTCCGCACCGCGCTCGCCACCGCCCGCGCGTCCTCGCGCACGACGGTCGTGCACGTGGACACCGACCCCCTGATCGGCTCCCCGTCGTCACAGGCATGGTGGGACGTACCCGTGGCCGAGGTCTCCACCACCCCCACGACCGGCGAGGCCCGCCGCGGCTACGACCGGGAAAAGACCAGCCAGCGCCCGCTGCTCCGCCCGGCCCTCCCCTGACCCCTCCCACACCGTCACCCCCGACCCGAGCGCGGCCGGGCACCCGCCGAGCCCCTGCCCAACGCCGGGCGGGGACTCGGACCGGCGGCGGCGTCCGGGTGTGCGTGCGGCGCCGTCGCGGTGGTGTGGGCTGCGGCGGACGGCGGACGGCGGACGATACGCGTCGATCGCCCTGTGGGCCGGTGCGATCCCCGACCCGCCGTGCTCCTGTGCGCCGGCCGGTCGGTGGAGTCGGTCGCGTCGGCGATGAAGGTCCGGGGATGGGGGTGTCAGTGGTGAACGGGGACGGGGGCGGGGGTGGCTGCGGGGACGGGTCCGGTGGCGGCTGCCTCGGGCTCCCGGGTGGGGGTGCGGCGTTCCAGGGCGGCGGACCAGAGGGCGAGGAGGAGGGCTGAGCCGGCGAGGGCGGCGCCGACCCAGTTCGGGGCGGTGTAGCCGAATCCGGCGGAGATGACCATTCCGCCGAGCCAGGCGGCGAGCGCGTTGCCGAGGTTGAAGGCGCCGATGTTGACGGCGGAGGCCAGGGTGGGCGCGCCGTGGGCCTGGTCGAGAACACGCTTCTGGAGCGGCGGGACGGTGGCGAAGCCGAGCGCGCCGATCAGCAGGATGGTCACCGCGGCCAGGATCTTGTCGTGGGCGGTGACGGTGAACAGAGCCAGCACGACGGCGAGCCCGCCGAGGGTGACGTACAACATCGGCATCAGCCTGCGGTCCGCGAACCGGCCGCCGAGCAGGTTGCCCAGGAACATGCCGATGCCGAACAACACGAGCAGCCAGGTGACGGCGCCGTCGGAGTAGCCGGCCGTGTGGGTCATCATCGGGGCGATGTAGGTGATCGCTGCGAAGACTCCACCGAAGCCGAGGACGGTCATCGCCATCGCGAGCAGTACCTGCGGGTTGCGGAACGCGGTCAGCTCCCGGCGCAGGTGGGCGCCTTCGGGGCGGGGCATGGCGGGTACCAGCTTCGCGATGCCGAGCAGGCCGATCACACCGAGCGCGGCGACGCCGGCGAAGGTGACGCGCCAGCCGACGGCCTGGCCGATGAAGGTGCCCAGCGGCACGCCGACGATGTTGGCGACGGTCAGCCCGGTGAACATGGTGGCGATGGCGCCGGCCTTCCTGTCGGCGGCGACCAGGCCGGCGGCGACCACCGAGCCGATGCCGAAGAACGCGCCGTGGGCGAGCGAGGCCACAATGCGCCCCGCGAGCATGACGCCGAAGGTGGGCGCGAGCGCGGACAGCAGGTTGCCGACGACGAACAGGCCCATCAGCGCCATGAGCATCGTCTTGCGCCCGATCCGGTTGCCGAGCACGGTCATCAGCGGTGCGCCGACGACGACGCCGATCGCGTAGCCGGTGACGAGCAGTCCGGCGGAGGGGATCGACACACCGTAGTCGTTCGCGATCTCGGGCAGCAGGCCCATGACCACGAACTCGGTGGTGCCGATCCCGAACGCCCCGATGGCCAGGGCGAGGAGCGCGAGAGGCATGACACGAAACCCTTCGTACGATTGCTGGTGCGCCTTGCAAGCCTCGACAATAGTTGCATACGCGCTATATATGCAAGTGCGGGCATCCCTTCCTTGCGATGCTTGTGCAAGCTCCATATATGCGTCAGCCGGTATTTCAAGAAATGGAGTATCCTGGGCACCTGCCAGTCGCCCCGGAAGGAGACTCGGGCCCATGACCGCCACGGATCCCGCACTGACCGCCCTCGCCAACGGATGGGCCGCGCTCTACGTCCTGTACGGCAGGATCGACGCGCAGATCGAACGCGCACTGCAGGCCGAGCACGACCTGAGCGTGCGGGAGTACTCGCTGCTCGACGTGCTCGCCCGTCAACACGACGGGGAGGGCGGTCACCTGCAGATGAAGCAGGTCGCCGACGCGGTGGTGCTCAGCCAGAGCGCCACCACCCGTCTGGTCACCCGGCTGGAGGATCGCGGCCTGTTGTCGCGCTACCTGTGCCCCACCGACCGCCGCGGCATCTACACCGACGTCAGCGACGCGGGCCTGAAACTCCTGGAGCAGGCCCGGCCGACCAACGACGCCGCCCTGCGCGAGGCCCTCGACGAAGCGGCCAAGAACCCCGCGTTGGCCCCACTGGTCGAAGCGGTCGAAGCGGTCAACCCCGCCGGCGGCGCGTCGGCGGCCCCGCCCGGCCGGCGGTGACCATGCCCGGGCGGCGTCATCGGCCACGCCGCCCGGTGCCGCCGGCGCCGAGGACCCGGACGTCCGGTGCGCGAGCGTGGCGGCACTTCCGGGGTCGACCCGTGCCGACCGTCACGCGCGAGCCCTCCGGGTCGGCCGGACGTTCATGATCACTTCACCGGGACGTCGATCCGAACGCACCAGGACTCGGTGCAGCCCTCATAGTCTCTCTGGACCGAACCGGTTACCCATACGTTATAAACCGTGGGGAAGCCGCGTTCGTCACCGGAACCAGAGAACAGGAAACCTGTGAGACTCGCCCCCCTCGTGATCGCCGCGGCAACCCTCGCGCTCGTCTCCCCGACCGTCGCGCAAGCCGATCCCGCCACCCCGTCCGCACCTCGCTTCAGCGTCCCCGGCGGCCGCTACGAGCACGCGGTGGACCTGAAGTTCCAGGTCGAGCGGGGTACCACCGTCCGCTACACCCTGGACGGCACCACCCCGACCCGGGACAGCCGCGTCTACTCCCCGGGGCGTCCGCTCCGGATCGACAAGGACACCAACGTCACGGCGGTCGCCTTCCACGGCAACAAGGCCGGCATCGCGGTGTCGTACGGGTATCTGATCAAGACCGCCGAGAAGCCCCTCGCCCGTCTCGTCGTGATGTCCGACGTCCACGTCGGCAGCCATGCCGGCAACGACAAGAAGTACGAGAGCTTCTTCAACACCATCGGGTCCGTCTTCCCCAAGCCGGACGCGATCCTGTTGAACGGCGACATGATCAACGACAACGGCGACGGCAAGGGCCCCGACCACAAGATCGTCTCCGAGATCTTCCAGGCCAACCTCGCCCGCAAGGGCATGAACGACACGCAGGTGCTGGTCTCCACGGGCAACCACGACGACAGCCTGGCGGCGATACGGGCCGGATACCCCAAGGCGTGGTTCCCCGACTCGGGTGGCGGCTACTACGCCTCGCAGGTGAACGGCCTGCACGTCCTGACGGTCAACACCGAGACGTACAACTCCGACACGGCCCAGCGCGCCTGGCTCAAGGAGCGGCTCGCCGCGATCACCGCCGACCGGGCGTACGCCGGCAAGCCCGTGCTGATCCAGGGGCACCGGCCCACCACGGACACGGTCATGGACGGACAGCAGGCGGCCAACCCGCGCCTCGCGGAGGACCTGAGCGCGTTCCCGCAGGCCGTCTACTTCTCCGGCCACTCGCACCTGAACATCAACGACGACCGCTCGATCCAGCAGCGCGACTTCACCTCGGTCAACGACGGTTCGATGTCGTACGTCGAGATGGACCACGGCTACCAGATGGTCACCGACGACGGTCTGGCGAACCGTTTCGAGTCGCCGACCGCGCAGGCGCTCTTCGTCGAGGTCTACAAGGACCGCACCGAGATCGCGCGGGTGAACATGGCCGCGGACAAGCACGACATCTACACCGACGGCAAGTGGTCGGCGAGTTGGCAGCCGCCGTACGCCAGCGCGGGCACCCTGAGCGGTGACACCTGGACGGTGCGTCTCAAGGGCTCGACCAACCAGCAGATCAAGGACAACTTCACCTACACGAAGGCCGCGCGCAACACCGTGGCGCCGAAGTTCGGCACGCGTCAGCCGTTGTCCTCGGTGCGCGACGCCAAGGGTGGTACCGCGCTGCGGATCGCCCAGGCCACGGACGACCAAATGGTGCACCACTACAACGTCGACATCACCGACGCGTCGACGGGCAAGTCGCTCGTTGCGTCCAAGGTCTTCTCCGACTACTACTTCATGCCCCGTCCGAACACCCTCGACATCCCGGTGCCGGGCGCGGTCCGCAACGGCCGCTACGTCGCCCGAGTCGTGGCCGTGGACGCGTACGGCAACGCCTCGCCGGCCGCATCGCTCACCTTCGGCAAGTAGCGGGTAGGCGGACCCGGAGCGCCGGCCGACTTCCTCCCGGGGTCGGCCGGCCAATCGGGTGAACGCCGGTTCGGCGGGCGGAGGATCGAACAATCGGTGCAGTTGGGTACCTATTGTCTGGATATGAGACATAGTGCGTACAACCTCGCGGCGTCCGGTCTGAAGATCGACTGGACCCGGATGCCGACCTACAACACGATCATGTCCGTGGCGGCCGGCGCCGGACTGCTGCTCGTGGTCGCGCTGGGCCGGCAACTGCTTTCGCCCGGGCGCAGAATCGTTCCGGAGGCGTGGGCGTTGGCCTTCGGGGCACTGGCGTTCGTCCTGATCGCGACCGGTCTGCACATGACCCTCACCTGGCCGTTGGCCGGTCAGGGATTCCCGTTCGACAACATCGTCTTCGGCGAGCCCTCGCTCGGCTTCGGCGTGTTGCTCGGGTGCGCGTCGATCTATCTCTGGAAACGGGGAGCCGCCCTGGTCGAGGACCCGGACCGATTGACCCGCACGGCGGGACTGGCCTCACCCATCTCGGTCTTCGTGTTCGGCATGGGCCTGGCCTGCTTCGGGATCGCGGCGGCGGGTTGGAAGTACACGCTGTTCTCCGCGCCTCCCGAGGAACCGATCTCGGGTGAGTTCGCCGATCATCCGATGATGGAGGCGAGCTTCATCTCCAGCCTGTACGTCCTGGTCGGCATCGGCGCGATCCTCTTCCCCCTCGCGCTGCTGCGCCCCAAAGGATGGCCGGTGCGCGTCGTCGGCGTGGTCTGGGCCCTGTCCGGACTGGCCTTCCTGTTCTTCGGCGGCATGAACTACTTCACCCACATCGGTCTGATCGTCAACACGATGTGAGGGCCTCGCACGCACCGGCACCCGTGGGCGCGCAACGGGCCTCCCTCGGCGGGTGGTTGCGCCGGGACTCGGGGCGCCGTGCCCGTTCGGGGGAGCGGGCCGCCGGCGGTGTGTGGCCGCCGGCGGCCCGGTGGTTCGTGTGTCGGACCCGGTGTTCGGGTGCCGGTTGTCGTGGTGGTGTCGCCGGGTGTCTTTGCGGCGTCGGAGCGTCGGCGCGATCCGACACCGCGGTGGGCTATTTGTTGGTGGTGAAGACGACGTCCACCCAGTAGTTGGTGTCGTTGCGGCTGCCGGTCGGGAAGCCGGCGGCGCCGGACTTGTACACGCCGTTACCGCCGACGGCGGCCGATGCGGGGGCGGTGATCGCGCCTCCGGCCGCGTCCGACAATCCGCCTTCGGTGGAGGAGTATCGGCCTGCGGGGGCGAAGTACGAGGCCACGTAGGTGTAGTTGGGGCTGATGTAGACCGGCTGGTCGAACGTCACCTGCTGCCAGCCCGATTCGGACTCGTTGGTGAACGTGGCGGTGGCCAGGGCAAGGCCGCCGCCGGTCCAGATGGTCCCGGTGTGCGGACCGGTGTTGCCGGGGCCCTTGTAGAACCGCAGGCCGGTGACGTAACCCTGGGTGTTGGCGCCGAATTTGACCCCGAGTTCGATGCTGGTGGTGTCGTTGTCGGCGAGCACCGCCGGGGTCGCGTTCGAGGGCCAGATGGTGCAGGACGGGTTGCAGACGGGGGGCGGACTGTCGGCCGTGGTGATGTACCAGCTCTTGGTCGGCATCAGGGTGCCGTCGAGGGATTTCACGCCGATCAGGTCGACGAAGTAGCCGTGGCCGGGCTCCAGGTGGTAGGTGAGATCGAAGGTGGTGGTGCGGGCGGCGGCGTTGTAGGTCGTGCTGCCGGGACGGCCGCCGCTCTCGCCTTGCCAGACCTCCCAGTGGATGCTGGAGGGCTGCACCTCCCGGTCGAAGGTGGCGGTGAAGTTGGTGTCGACCGGCACGGAGGTCTCCCCCTGCGTCGGGGAGATCGCGATGACCACCGGCGCGGGACCGGGGGCGGTGGAGGTGTTGAACACCGGGTCCACCCAGTAGTTGGTGTCGTTCCAGGACGAGGTCGGGAATCCGGCGCCGTACAGGTACACCCCGTTGCCGCCGACGGTGTTGCTCGCGGGTGCGGTGAGCGGGCCCCGGACGTGTGCCGTGGCCAGGCCGCCCTGGTCGGCGTTGTACCTGCCGTTGGGCGCCTGGTACGAGGCCACGTAGGTGGTGCCGGCGGTGACCGGGACGGGCTGGGCGAAGTTCACCTGTTGCCAGCCGGATTCGGACTCGTTGGTGAACGTGGCGGTGGCCAGTCGATCGCCGGCGGCCGACCACAGGGTTCCGGTGTGTGTGCCGGTGTTGGTGGCGTCCTTCCAGAAACGCACACCGGTGATGTAACCGGCTTGGTCCGCTTGGAACTTGACGCCCAGTTCGGTGGCGACGTCGTCCGGATCGGGGCCGGAGGACGGTTGTTCGGTCGATGCCCACAGGGTGCACGGGCAGGTGGCCGGGTCGTTGTCGACGCCGACGTCCGTGGAGTGGCCCTGGCTCGCGGCCGCCCGGGGTATCCCCGGTGCGGCGATGGTTAACGCGAGCAGTAACGCGAGAATCGTCGGAATTGTTGCCCTGTGCAGCCTTGGCCAAGGTATGTTCATGAGTGTCCCTCAGTTGAACATCACTTCCCGGGGGGTTGTCCCGGGGCCGAGCTAGGGGAATTCTGGCGCACGCCCCGGCCCGTTGTCCGGGGTTTGTAGCCTCGTGAAGCGGGTCGAGGGGTTCCGCACGACGCTCCGGGAGACATGCGACGGCGGGTTCGCGAACTCGCGCGGCGGCGGCGCTCCGGTCTCGGAATACGCTGGGGATCATGACGTCGGACTCCACCGCGATGAGCACGTTGTGTGATGCGGTCGCCCTGCGGCTCGAACACGCGGATCCCGATCTGACGGCCCGGATCCGCGCCGAGTTGCCCTCGTACGAACACCTGCCGGAACTCGAACACCGGCGCACGGTCCGCGACCTCATCCGCCGCCTGTTGTCGAGCATCGCGTCCGGGCAGGGGCCGGTGGCCGAACATCTCCAGTTCACGCGCCGCGCCGCCGTGCGGCGGACGCAGTTGGGCGTGTCCGCGTACGACGTGCTGAGTTCGTTCCACATCGTGCGTCGCGAGTTGTGGGCCGCCCTGCAATCCGCCCCGGAGGCGACCGACGACCTGCTGCTCGGCTTGGTCGAACCGATCGGCAGGTGGACGGAAGCCATGAGCGCGGCGGTCGTCGACGCCTTCGTCGCGGAATCGCCGGGCACGGTCGTGCAGCACGCCGAGTTGCGCCGGCGGTTCCTGAGCGAGCTGGGCGATCGTTCCCTGGGGGAGCAGGTCGCCGAGAGCGCGCGTGCGCTGGCGTTCGACGTGGAGGGGCGATTCCAGGCGTTCTGCGCGACCCGCGCGTCGTGGCCCCCGCCCGAGGTGGAGAACCTGCAACGCGCGACCCGGCGACTGTCAGGTGTCGTGCAGTGCGGAGTCCGCGGCGACGTGATGATCGCCATCGCGCAGGACTGCGACCCGGTGCTCGTGCTCCGGACCGTGCACGGGATCGCCGGCGACCGGTCGGCCGTCGGGATCGGGCTGCCCCGGCAGGGGCTGGTCGGCGCATATCTGAGCATCGTCGACGCCGAGCGCGCGTTGCGGACGGCGGAGTTGTGGAACGAACCGGCGGTGCGTTTCGCGGATTCCTGGCTCGAGGCGACGCTGCTCGACAGTCGGTCCCGGCTGATGCCGATCCTCGCCGACGTCCAGCAGGTCCAGCGGGACCATCCCGATCTCGCCGCCGCCGTCCTGGCCTTCGCCGACTGCGGATTCTCCCTCTCCGACGCCGCCCGGCGGCTCAACGTGCACCCGAACACCATGGGCTACCGACTGAGCAGATGGCACGAACTCACCGGCGCCGATCCGCGCACGTTCGCCGGGCTGGCCCGGTCCGTGATCGGGTGCCGGTCGGCACCGCGGTAGCGACCGGCGGGGTCGAGGAGCGTCGGGGAACACCGCGTCCGGAGGCTTGTGTAAAGCACAGGAATCCGGGGCTCAAGCTCATGTTTTTCCCAAAGACATGATCGTTCGGTCGAACGTACCGTCGGTGGAAGCAAGCAGAGGCGCCCACCACCCACGACGACAACGACTCGACGAGGAGCCCCATGTCCGCCTCGGAGTACCTGAGCCTCGGTGACCCCACGTTTCGCGCCGATCCCTTCTCGGCCTACCGGCGGCTGCGCGACGACAACCCCGTCGCCCGGGTCGCACCCGATGGCACGAGAGTCGTCCTGACCCGGTACGCGGACGTCGAGCGGATCTTCAAGGATCCGTTGATGCGCGTGCAGCCGAAGGCCGGCGAGTTCCCGGCCGACATCGGCACCGGCGCCGGCGCCGTCTTCCACAAACTGTCGCTGCCGGAACTGGATCCACCGACGCACACACGGCTGCGCAAGCTCGCCTCGCCCGCGTTCGCGCCGCGGGCGCTGGCCCACATGCGCTCGTGGGTCGAGCGGATCATCACCGACAACGTCGAGGCGCTCGCCGCCGTCGACGGCGAAGTCGACTTCGTCGAGCACTTCGGCATGCGCGTGCCCGCGGAGATCGCCTGTCGACTGCTGCATGCCCCCGCCGCCGACGCGGGGACGGTGCTGCGGCGGATGCCCGCGCTCAACCGCCTGCTGACCCACGCCCCGATCAGCGCGGACGAACTGGCGGAGGCGGACGAGGCCGCGCAGTTCTACTTCGACTACATCGGCGAGATCGTCGACTCGATGCGCGGAAAGCTCGGCCCCGAGGACCCGGTCGGCGCACTGATGCTGGCCGAGGAGGAAGGTGGGCGGCTCAGCCGGGACGAACTGATCGTGACGCTCGTCGGGTTCTTCGTCGCCGGCTACCACACCACGATGACGGCGATGACCAGTGCGGTCCACGCGTTGTTGTCCCATCCCGAGCAGATGCGACTGCTCGCCGCCGACCCGGACCTGGCACCGGCGGCATGGGAGGAGGTGCTGCGGTGGCAGTCGCCGGTGCACTTCATCACCCGCTACGCCGGTTACGAGTTCGACCTGCACGGCGAGACCGTCGCCGAGGGCACCCAGCTGCTGCTCGGAATCGCCTCGGCCAATCGCGACGCACGCCGCTTCACCGATCCGGACACGTTCGACATCCGACGCGCCGGCAACCGACACCTGGCCTTCACCGCGGGCGGCCACTACTGCATCGGCGCCCCGCTGTCCCGGCTGGAGGGCGACATCCTGCTGCGGCTCCTGCCGCAACGTCTGCCCGCGATGACGCTCACCGACCCCAACCCGCCGTGGACCGACGACCTCGTGTTCCGCGCGATGACCGCGCTGATGGTCGCGCCGAAGGGGGTGTAGGGGATGACCGAGGGACGGTGGCCCGGCGGGCGGCGCGCCGCGGCCTGTGTCACGTTCGACCACCTCGGCGAGGCCGCCGAACTGCAGACGCAGTCCTGGCCCGCCCACGTCCCGGTCGGCGGTCACCACAGTGTGTCCACCGAACTCCCGAACGTTCTGGAGATGCTGCGCGACCGGCCGGTGCGGTCGACGTTCTACGTCGAGGCGTGGAACATCGACACCTATCCGGACGCGGTGCGGTCCATCACGGACGCCGGACACGACGTGGGGTGGCACGGCTGGTTGCACGAACCGTGGTCCCGGACCGACGAATCCGCCTTGCGCACGGCCCTGGACCGCAGCTTCGACCGGTACGACCGGCTGGGGATCCGGCCGGTCGCGGCTCGCCCTCCCGCCGGCCTGCTCGGCGACCACTCGCTGACGCTGCTGCGCGCTTACGGCTTCGAGTTCGCCTCGCTGGCCGGCGACGTCCACGGCGTCCAGGACGGGCTGGCACTGCTGCCCTACCCGTGGACGGGCGTCGACGGCGCCTACTACATTCCCGGTTTCACCCGGCTGCGCCAGGAGGACCCGGGCGATCACCCGGTCGGACCGGACGTCCTGCTCCGCGCACACCGGCGACTGCTCGAGGAGACCATCGAGGCCGGCGGCTTCGTGTCGTACGTGTTCCACGTGTTCTGGCAGGACACCCCGGACAGGGTCGCCGCCATCGCCGACCTGATGGACCGACTCGACGCCGACGACCGTGTCTGGCACGCCCAATCGGCCGAGATCGCGCGATGGATGCGCGCGCACCCCGAACACTTCGCGGGGGCCACGCACGTCGACGCGCCTCCCGCGTGGTGACGTGTCGCCCGCCCGTGGACGCGCCTCCCGCGTGACGACGCGTCCCCGCGCGTGGTGACGCCGTGATCCCCGTCAGACATCCCATTTCCTGGAGACGACATGCGTATCGTCAGCTTCGGCGGACCCGGCGGCGAACAGCCGGGCGTGCTGGTCGACGACCACACGATCCTGCCCCTGGCACCGGTTCTCGCGCCCTTCGGGCTCCCCGGCGCGGACACCACACACATCCTCGCGCTGTGGCCGACGGTCCGCCCCCTCGCGGAGGCGGCACTGCACGACACGCGCCACCACATCGCCCGCGCGGACGTGCGTCTGGGGCCGCCGGTCCCGCGCCCCGGCAAGGTGATCGCGGTCGGGTTCAACTACCCGATGCACTCGAATGCCGTGCTCGGGCACATCACCGAGCCCACCGAGCCCGTCCTGTTCCTCAAGCCGCCGGGCAGCGTGTGCGGGCCGTACGACCCGCTGATCAAGCCGCCCGAGACGACTGCGCTCGACTACGAGCTGGAACTGGCCGTCGTGATCGGCCGGGCCGGGCGGCGGATCGCTCCCGCCGACGCCCTCGGCCACGTCGCCGGCCACATGATCGCCAACGACGTCACCGCGCGGGACGTGGCGCTGGGCGCCGGAATCCACTCGCCGTTGCAGATGCAACTCGTCCGCGGCAAGGGATTCCCGTCGTTCTGCGCCA
Source organism: Embleya sp. NPDC059213 (assembly GCF_042754445.1). Lineage (NCBI taxonomy): Bacteria > Bacillati > Actinomycetota > Actinomycetes > Kitasatosporales > Streptomycetaceae > Embleya > Embleya sp. NPDC059213. The sequence continues at coordinate 7,478 of NZ_JBHZAV010000106.1, read as the reverse complement.
CCGGACCCTGGCTGCGCATGCGCGACGAGCGCGTTGTCGACGAGCACGACGGGAGCCCCGACACGGAGCCGCTGCGCCTGCGGCTGTCGGTCAACGGCCAGGCCCGCCAGGACGGATGGAGCAGCGACATGCTCTTCGACGTACCGACCCTGATCGCGTCGATCAGCAACACCATGGACCTGCTCCCCGGCGACGTGATCCTTACCGGCACCCCGAGTGGTTGCGGATTCGAACTCGATCCGCCGAGCTATCTCGTCGACGGCGACGAGATCCGCGGCACCATCACCGGACTCGGCGAACTGTGCCAGCGGGTCACGGACGAAGACACCACCCGATACGGAATCCCCGTCACCACCACCGCTCGGACACCGTCATGACGAAGATCGTCTACATCCAACCCGACGGCACCCGCGTCACCGTCGACGCGGCCCCCGGCGACACGGTCATGTCGGCCGCCCTCGCCGGCGACGTGGACGGGATCGTCGGCGAATGCGGCGGCAACATGATGTGCGCGACCTGCCACGTCCACGTCGAGGAATCGGCCGCCCGCCGACTCCCGGCGATGACCGACGACGAGGACCAGATGCTCGCCTGCACCGACGCGCCGCGAACCGCCCACAGCCGACTGAGTTGCCAACTCCCCACCGACGAACCGATGGTCGTGACCGTACCGGGGAGCCCGACATGAAGCCCGACGCCACCGTCGTGATCGCCGGCGCGGGTCAGGGCGGGTTCCAGGTCGCGGCGTCGCTGCGCGAACGCGGCCACGTCGGCCCCGTCGTCCTGGTCGGCGACGAACCGGGCCTGCCCTACCAACGACCGCCCCTGTCGAAGAACTTCCTGCTGCAGCCCCGGACGCAGATCGAGCTGCGCCCCCACTCGTTCTACGAGCGCCGTCACATCGAACTGCGACACGCGCGAGTCGCCGCCATCGACCGGTCCACCCGGCGGGTCCGGCTGACCGACGGACACACCCTGGCGTACGACCACCTCGTGCTGGCCACGGGAGCCCGCAACCGCACCCCGCCGATCGAGGGCGTCACCCTGGACGGGATCGTCCAGGTCCGCACCCGAGACGACGCGGAACACCTGCGCGCCCGCCTGCCGGCCACCTCGCGACTGGCGATCATCGGTGCCGGGTTCATCGGCATGGAGGTGGCGGCCGCCGGGGCGAAAGCGGGGACCGAGACCACCGTCATCGAGGCGCTCCACCGTCCGATGGCCCGGGCGGTGTCCCCGGTGACCTCGACACACGTCGCCGACCTGCACCGCGCCCAAGGCACCAGGCTGTGCCTGGGACGTACGGTCGTACGCCTGGACGGCGACCACACCGGTGCCGTGACCGGCGTCCTACTCCACGACGGCAGGCTCGTGCCGGCGGACCTCGTGGTGGTCGGCGTCGGCGTGACACCCGCCGTGGAACTCGCGACCGACGCCGGACTCGACGTCGGAGACGGCATCCGGGTCGACGCCTACCTGAGCACCAGCGACCCGCACATCTCCGCCGTCGGCGACTGCGCCGAATTCCCCAACACCCACACCGGGACCCGAACCCGGCTCGAATCGATCCAGAACGCCGTCGACCAGGCCCGCTGCGTCGCCGCCCGCCTGACGGGCACGCCGGCCCCCTACACCGCCGTTCCCTGGTTCTGGACCGAACAGTTCTCGACGAAACTGCAGATCGCCGGCCTCGGGCAGGGCCACGAGGACAGTACGGTCCTCGGCGACCCGGCAGGCGGATCGTTCTCCGTGCTGCTGTTCAAGGGCGGACTCCTCGCGGGCGTCGAGTCCGTCAACGCACCGGCAGACCACACCGCGGCTCGCCGCATCCTCGCCTTCGGGCGGCCGCTGCGTCGCGCGGAGACGACCGCCGACGGATTCTCGCTTCCCCAATGGGCCGGCCGACACTGCCGGAACCAGGACCGAACCGCAGCCGCGCACGATCCGGTCGACGCCGGTGCCGGCCGCACCGCCGACATGGGCTGAGCGCGGGGGCCGCCCGTCGTCGACTCCTGTACACGGACGCGGTCCGCTACCGGGCCGCCGCGCCGGCGCGCGCGTTCGACGACGGGATCGAGGCCGGTGTCCGGACCACCACCGTCGCCACGGGGGCCCTGCCGAGCCCCGCGCTCCGCGACACCATGACCGGACACACCTACTCGGTGTTCGCCATCGTGTGCACGGTGCAGGACGGGCGGCCGGTCGCCGTGACCGGCTCCCAGGACGGCACCGTGCGGATCCGGGACCTGACCGCGGGACGGTGCATCGACCGGATTCCCCTGCCCACGCCGTGTACCGCACTTGCCTGGGGCTCGACGGATCACCTGTTCGTGGCCTTCGACCGGGACGTCGCGGTGTTGCGCCGAAAGCCGCACGGCCGGAACGAAGGCCCGGTACGCCGAACAGGCATCGTCCGTGTCTCCCGGGCCTCCGGACAGGACGGCCCGTGACAGCGGCGATCGTGGGCGTCGCCGCCACCAGGGTGCAATTCTCCCCGACCACGCGCGTCCGCCCGGATCGGGAATCGCCGGCCGCCTAGCGTGACGCGGGAACGATCCCGGCGGGCCGCCGTCGGGATCCGGACCCTACGGAGGTACCTGCCCATGACCGTCGCCATCTCCGAACTCACCGGGGACTATGTCCTCGACCCGGCTCATACCCGGATCGGTTTCGTCGCCCGCCATGCCATGGTCACCAAGGTGCGCGGTGCCTTTCACCAGTTCGAGGGCACCGCGCACCTCGACGGCGCCGACCCGGCCAAGTCCACCGGCCGGGTGGTGATCAAGACGCAGAGCATCGACACCGGCGTCGAGCAGCGCGACCAGCACCTGCGCACCAACGACTTCCTCGACGCGCCGAACTTCCCCGACATCACCTTCCGCACCACCGAGGTCGAGCAGAAGTCCGAAACCGACTACCGGGTCACCGGCGACCTCACCGTCAAGGACACCACCAAACCGGTCGCCATCGACTTCGAGTACACCGGCAACGCGGTCGACCCCCAGGGCAACCTGCGCGTCGGTCTGGAAGGCTCGGTGACCATCTCCCGCAAGGAGTTCGGCGTCACCTGGAACGCGGCCCTGGAGGGCGGCGGCGTGTTGGTGGGCGACAAGATCGTGCTGCAGTTCGACATCTCGGCAGTCAAGCAGGGCTAGAAGCGCCCGACCGACCACGGCTACGGCGACCGGACGGGGACCGAAGTGCTTCGGTCCCCGTTCGTTACCCATCAAGGGCAGTTCGTGCCGGTCTGCACCTGGGTGCCTTCGGGGCCGGGTTCCGGCGCGGGATGGGCACACGTTGCCTTCGGTGCCTGTGTGGCCGATGCGGGTACGACCGCGACGGCGGTCATCGCGCCGAACGCGATCGCCACCGCACCCGCGGATATCGCCCAGCGGGCCGGCGGGCGGAGAACGGAACGGGACATGCGGAAGCCTCTCGGAACCGGCCGACGCCGCGTCGCACGGTGTCGGTGGGCGGTGTCGTCGAGGGAGGCGGCGGACACCCGCCTCCATCGCCACCGCCGAATGGGTGTGGCTCGCCGAGTATCGGCCGGGCACCCGGCGGCGTGACAGGTCAAGTCCTGCCCTGTCACGCCGAGCCGTTGTGTGCACGCGCCGACCACGGCCGCCGAGCCGAGCACCGTGCGTCCGCACCCCCCGAGCCCGACGCGCCCCGCAGGGCGGGCGACCTTCCGGCAGGCGGGGTCACGCGGTTTGTGGTCCGGTGGGCCTCGGGCCCATCGCGTCGACGCGCTTCGGGGGGCGCAGGGCGACCATGCGGCGGGTGCCCCACAGCCGGTCGTAGGCGTACGTCGCGTGGATGCCGAACCTCAGCGCCAGTCGTCGACCGCGCGACCAGCGGAGCAGGTGACCCATACGGCCCATCACCGCGAGGCTCACGTCGCGGTTCACCTTGATCTCGGCGCGGGCGGTCCTTCGCAGGGCGCGCTCGATGTCCGCCCCACGACCGCTCGCGGACAGGCGCAGCAGTTCCTCGTGGCAATAGGCGAGGTGGTTCTCCTCGTCGTCGCAGATCATCCGGATGCCCTTGCCGATGTCGGGCTCGTCGCCGAGGTACCGGCTCAACATCCGCATGTCCTCGGCGGCGCGCTGCTCGGTGACCCGGCTGTGCACCAGGTATTCGACGATGTCCGCCTCGGTCAGCGGCTCGTCGCGGCGCAGCCGGTCGTGGGGGAGGCCGAGACCCTGGCGTTCGAGCAGCATGCAGTAGTCCGTCTCCGGCGGGACGTCGACCGGATCGAGCCCGCGACGGTGCAGCATGGCGTTGAAGATGCGGCCGTGCTTGTCCTCGTCGGCGCCGTGCCGCGCGATCTTGGGGGCGAGTTGGGGGTCGGAGACCAATGCGGCGATTCGCCCGTTCTCCCAGCCGCCCTGGCTCTCGCCTTTGGCCGCGACGCTGCAGAACAGGCGGAATGCCTCGTCGTGTCGGTGGATCTCCCGAAGGATGTCGCGCGGGCTGAGCATGACCGGGCTCTCCGTCTCCGCAGGCACTGCGCGTGCCGCTGACCTCAGTCAATGGCCCAGGCGCGTCGAGTACCGGGACCAATCGTCGGACTAGCGCCCATACCACCTCTCGGTGTCGCGAAACCGGGTGCGGGATCCACAGCCCCCGGTACACCTACTCGCCGACCCGGATGCGCCATCCCCGGGCCCGGCGGGAACGAGCGCCTCGCGGCGGACGGCGGAGCCGCCGGGCGGGGACCCGCGAGGGTGAACACGCATACCTGTCGGGGAGGTCTGCGATCCTCAAGGGGAGCCGCGCTCAACGCGGTTGGACCGGTACGCGGAGGCAGCCGAATGACAGTCGAGGACCATGAGACGCACTTCGCGGGCCTGCCCGTCGTCGAGGCGACGATCGACGGCCAGGGCACGATCCGCATTCCCAGCGGGGTGCGTCCCGACGAGTCCGCCTGGCGGCTGCGGGTCGAGGACGCCTGGGATTGCGACGATGCGACGGCTTCCTTCGCCGCGTTGTTCGCGCGGTTCCTGGACGAGGTGGACGCCGCACGGGTCTCCGCGCTCGTCATCGGTGAGTGGGGTGCGGCCGACCCGCCCGATCCGACCGATGGCCCGATACCGCTCCTGAGCCGGTTCGCCGACCGGCTGCCCGCTCTGCGGGCGGTGTTCGTCGGCGACATCGTGCGTGAGGAATCGGACATCGCCTATATCGAACAGACCGACCTCACCCCGCTCCTCGACGCCCATCCCCGGCTCGAGGAACTCGCGGTGCGCGGCGGCTCGGGCCTGGCCCTGCCCACCCGGACGTACCCGCACCTGCGCACGCTCCGCCTCCAGAGCGGCGGGATGCCGCGCGGGGTGGTCCGGGCCGTCGCCGACAGCGTCTTCCCGGAGTTGCGCCATCTCGACATGTGGCTCGGCGTCGCCTCCTACGGCGGCGACGCGACCGTCGAGGACCTGGCGGACATCCTGGACGGTGCGCGGCTGCCCGCGCTGACCCGTCTCGGCCTGATGGACAGCGAGATCACCGACGGGATCGCAGCGGCCCTCGCGCACGCCCCCATCGTCGCCCGTCTGGACGAACTCGACCTTTCCATGGGTACGTTGGGTGACCAGGGGATCGAGGCACTGCTGGCCGGGCAATCGCTCACCCACCTGAAGCGGCTCGACCTGCGGCACCACTTCGTCGGCGAGGCGACGGCGCGGCGCCTGCGCGAGGCGTTGACGCCGGCGGGGGTCGAGATCGACCTCTCGGATCCGTGTACCGACTGGACCGGAAGGTACGTGCAGGTCTCCGAGTGATCCCCGCAGGGCCGACTTCGGGTCGGGCCCGGGGGATGCGCCGACCTCGCGGCGCCGGATGGGCTCGCGAGGTCGGCACGCCTTCGGGCCGTGAGGGGACGCACGGGAAGCGTGTGTGAGGGGGAGCCGGCACGGGCCGGGCGTGTGCCGCTCGCTATGGGTGCATCTCCGCCCCCTTGAGGACCTTGTCGACCACGTTGCGCGGCCCGTGCACGGCCAGCCCCACCAGGTCCAATCGGTCCCGCCGGACCCCCCGTACCGCCGCCCGGTTGTCCCGGTCGTTGCCGGTGGCGAAGAGGTCGGCGGTGAACACCGCGATCGGCAGGTCGCGACCCACCGCCCGGCCGTGGGCCGAGGCGAGCAGTTCCCCGCTGCCTTGGAAGACCAGTACCGGTTGGCGGAACATCGGGAGATAGGTGGTGTCGTCGGCGTCGGCATAGGGTTCGCCGATCACCTCGGGGATCCGTGTACCGAGGCCGCTGACCAGGAACGCGGTGACGTTCAACCGCTGCCACACGGCCAGGTCCGCGCGCAGGAGTACGGCGATCTTGGTGTCGAAACGAACGGGTGCGAGCTGGGTTTCCATGCCCGCATCGTGCCCCGGGTGGCCGAGGCCCGTCTTGTACGATCCTGACATGGGTGCCGGCTCGGAGATCGTGGCGTGGCGGCCCTCGGTGGCCGGCGTGAGCGAGGTGCTGCACGCCCACATGACGGATCACACGTACCCGATGCACACGCACGCGGCGTGGACGCTGCTGATCGTGGACGACGGCATGGTCAGGTACGACCTGGACCGGCACGAGCACGGTGTGCTGCGGCGCGCGGTGAGCCTGCTGCCGCCGCACGTCCCGCACAACGGCAGCGCGGCCACCCCGACCGGGTTCCGCAAGCGGGTGCTCTATCTGGACTCCTCGCACCTGGCCGACGACCTGATCGGCCGGGCCGTGGACCATCCGGAGTTCGACGACCGCGCGCTGCGCGGGCGGGTGCATCGACTGCACACCTCGCTGCTGCGACCGGGCGAGGAGTTGGAGGCGGAGAGCAGGCTCGCGTTCATCGCCGAGCGGTTGCGCGGGCATCTGCTCGGTCGAGTCGCCGCACCGGCCGTGGTGCGGGACGTCGGATTGGCCCACCGACTGCGTGATCTGCTCGACGCGCGTTTCGTCGAGGGGGTCACCCTCGATGCGGCGTCGGCACTGCTGCACGCCCACCCGACCCACCTGGTCCGTGCTTTCGGCCGGGAGTTCGGTATCGGCCCGCACCAGTACCTGACCGGACGCCGGGTCGACCTCGCGCGCGGTCTCCTGCTGGACGGCATGCCACCGCACACCGTCGCGGTGACCGCCGGCTTCTACGACCAGTCGCATCTGAACCGTCACTTCAAGCGCGCTCTCGGCATCAGCCCGGGCCGGTTCGCCCGTACCGGGGCACGCCTGGAGACCACGGCCCGACCGACCGCGCGCAGCACGGCGATCGACACCCCCGCGTCGGCGCGCGGCGACATCGACTGAGGCCGGCCCGGGAGGATCCCCTCGCGACGACCGGCGCACCACACGGGAGATCCCGTGCAGCGCACTCGCCGCCCACACCGGCCCCGGTCACGCGTAGGTCGAGCCGGTGCCGCGGGCCGGACGGGGGCGAACGTGGTCGATGTTGCCACCCCCGGTGTCCCGGTGCTTGCGGGTCGCGGGCGGCGCC
>NZ_JBHZAV010000105.1:0-32564 GCF_042754445.1 Embleya sp. NPDC059213 | reverse complement strand
GCTGTTGCCCCAGCGGGGGGGGCGCTCTGTTGCACACCCGGCGGGCCCCCGGCCGGGCCCTTCGGCCCCCGCCGGGCCGCCGCCCGCCTCGGGGCGCCGCCCGCGCCCGGCGCTGGACTGGTGGCACAGCCCCGACGGCCCCGACAGCCCAGGAAGTGTGACGCTTTGTGATCACCATCGCGACGAACCCGACCGGAGCGCGCGGCGTCACCTCGCCCGGCGCCCACCTCACCGTGGAAATGCGCGGCGAGATGGACCTGGACAGCACGGCGAGCATCGAACCGACCCTGCTCGCCCTCGCCCGAACCGGACCCGCCGAACTCCGACTGGACTTGAGCGCACTCGGCTTCTGCGACACCTCCGGCATCAACCTGTTCCTGCGCCTGCGGCACGCATGCGCCCGAGGCCGCACCACGCTCGTCCTGACCGGGCTTCGTGGCCAACCGGCGCGCGTCATCCGTTTGGTGGGACTCGACCGCACGATCGCCTGCCGCTTCGCAACCCTGCCCGCAGCCCGATCCGCCGAGCCGGCGAGGGTGGGGGCCACTCGGCCCTGAGCGACCCGGGACCATCGGCTCTGTCTCCGTGTTCCCGCAGGCCCCGAGACTGATCATCGCGTCGGCCCGGCCGGGGCGAGCGCATCCGTCACACCTCGGGGAGCACACCTTGGAAACCGGGATCACCACCGAAGCCGTCGCCGGAGCACGCCTGCCCCGCGTCACCGGCGCCACCCGCGCACTCGCGACCCCCGCGTCGAGCACGGGTTCGCTCGCCACGATCAGGGTGTTCCTCCTCGACGACCACGAGGTCGTCCGTCGTGGCCTGGCCGATCTGCTCGGCGCCGAGGCGGACATCGAGATCGTCGGCGAATCGGAGTCCGCGATCGAGGCCATGAGACGGATACCCGCACTTCGCCCAGACGTCGCCGTTCTGGACGGGCGGCTCCCGGACGGCAGCGGGGTCGACGTGTGCCGCGCGGTGCGCTCGTCCTTCCCGGAGATAAACGCGCTGATCCTGACCTCGTACGACGACGAGGACGCGCTGTTCTCCGCGATCATGGCCGGCGCCGCCGGATACGTCCTCAAGCAGATCCGCGGCGCCGACCTGGTCCGCGCGGTCCGGGAGGTCGCCGCCGGCCGCTCGCTCCTCGACCCGGCGATCACCACGAAGGTCCTCGACCGGGTCCGCACCGGAACGCGCGAGGATCCGCGCGTGGCGTCCCTGTCCGACCAGGAACGCCGGATCTTCGACCTGGTCGCCGAGGGCCTGACCAACCGCCAGATCGCCGAGCGCCTGCACCTCGCGGAGAAGACCGTCAAGAACTACGTCTCCACCATGCTGCACAAGCTCGGCTTCGAACGCCGCGTCCAAGCCGCCGTCTTCGCCGGGACCCTCCCACACCGCACATCCGCCTGACCCATCACCGCATCGGGCCGGCCGACAGCGCCGTTTCGACGTGGTGGAGACGACGTGATGCGCGGTCAGCCATTCGCCTGGTCCAATGCGCTCCGGAGGGACTGTATATAGCCCTCGCTGGTGTAGGTGGCCCAGGAGACGGCGTGGATCCGCGCGCTCTGCGCGGCCAGAGCCTCCTGCGTCAAGGTGGGTAGGGACCGCGCGGTGATCTGTCGGTCGCGACCGTTGTCGTCGGGGGTCCGCAGGACGCGTACATCGGTGATCCTGCCGTCGGCGAGCATGACGGCGACCTGGACCGGGCCGTAGCGGGTGTCGGTCGTGTCGCCGGTGAACGTGCCGCTGCGGGTGCTCGTCGGGCCCGGCGGCGTGGGCGGTTCCGCAGCGGAACCGGGAGAGCCGGTGGTCGGTTTCGTCCCCTCGGCCGCGGTGTTCGCGGGCGCGTCGTGGTGGGGTTTGAGCGACAGCAGCAGGATGACGCCCGCGATCGTGGAAACGGTGGTCAGGGCCATGCGGCGCATGGACGACTCCCCGGAGACGAAGGATTCAAAGGGCGAACGACTCGTGATGGATGCGCCGTCGCGGTACGCCCGCGGCGCGCAGTGCGGGGATCGCGGCGTCGACCATCGCGGGCGGCCCGCACACGTAGACGTCGTGCGCCGCCAGATCGGGTACCAGGGCGGAGAGCCTCCCGGAGGAGAGCGGGTACGCGTCGGCCGTCGGATCGTCGATGTAGCGTGCCGATCGCGTGGGAGCGGGCGGGTGTCCTCGTCGGCGAGGGGAGGGGTCGTTGTGTCGCAGACGATGGGGGATCCGTCCCGAGGATGTGCGCCGGGCGGTCGAGGCCGCCCGTCAGGCGGTGGCTACTGCCCGACTGAGGGCGATGCGACAGCCGAGCGAGTCGGCCGAACAGCGACTGGTCCGTGAATTCGAAGCGGTCACGGCGGCGCGTTGGAGAACCTGATCCGAGCCGTCGAGCCTCTCGTCGGGCCGGCGAAATCGACCGACGCCTGAACCGAATATCGAAGGGGCGGGTGGCACGGGGCCGTCCACCAACGCTTCCGGGAGCGCCGCCCGGCGGGCACCACAAGAACCCGGACATCGAGTCCGCATCGCACGTCTGTTGTGAGGGTCTGGGGGTAGACGGGCCTCCTGGGGTCGGGTGCTCGGAGAGGCAGGACGACATGGGGCAGACGACGGGTGGCACGCATCGCCGGGGGCGCTCGTCTCGGCATCGGCGGTGTTCGACGAAGGCGAAAGCATCTCTCTCGCCCGCGCCCCTGCCCGTGGCTTGCTCCGCGACGTGCGGGGCGAGCACGGGCTGCCGGTGTCCGAGCGCGTGTGGGACATGGTGCAACTCGTGGTCAGCGAACTGGTCGACCAATGCCCGCAGACACGCGCCCGGCCCGTACCTGCTGACACCGGAGGTTCGCGACGGCGCGATCGAGGTGACCGTGTGGGACGGAGACTCGCCGCCGCCGATGCCCCCACCCCACCCGACCCGGACCGGATCGGCCGGCACGGTCTGGAGACAGTGATGGCGCTTCGTCGAAGCTTCGCGGTGCACCGTGAGCCCGTGGGCAAGCGGATCATTGCATCCGTCGTGCCGGCCGACGATCCGGGCAGCCACGTCGCCGGCCGCCTGGCCTGACCCCTCACCGAACCCCGCGCTCGAAGCCGTCGACCGACCTCGACCGCCGACATGAACGGCTTCGTCTTCAATGTCTCGAAGCTTCGAAGGCATCGGCGCCCGCAAACACCACGTCGGCCTCAACGACCTGATGGGCCTGCTGTGCCCTGACGCCGACCCGCTGCGTCGGCGACCATCATGTGGTCATCGGGACGCCTCGTGTCGGTCGGCCCCTCCGGCGGGGCCACTCGGCCCTATGGCGGTCGTCCGGGCGGCGTGACGCTGGGGTGGAAAGCGTTACCGCTTACCTTCGGAAAGGCGGACGCCATGAAAGCCCTGACCTACCACGGTGCCGGACGTCACCACTGGGAGGACGTGCCCACGCCGACCGTGCGCGACCCGCAGGACGCGGTGATCCGCGTGGACGCCGTCACCATCTGCGGCACCGACCTGCACATCCTCAAGGGCGATGTGCCCGAGGTCGAGTCGGGCCGGATCCTCGGGCACGAGGCCGTCGGTACGATCACCGAAGTCGGCCCCGGTGTACGGGGCTTCGTGCGGGGCGAGCGCGTGCCCGTCTCGTGCATCTCCTCGTGCGGGCGCTGTCGCAACTGCCGTACCGGCGCCTACGGACAGTGCTCGGGCGGAGGTGGTCGGGTACTGGGCCACCGGATCGACGGGACCCAGGCCGAATACGTCCGGGTGCCCTTCGCGGACACCTCTCTGTACCGGATCCCGGACGTCGTCGGCGAACAGGCCCACCTCCTACGAGGTCGGCGTCCGCAACGGACGCGTGGCCCCCGGCGACCCCGTGGTCATCGTCGGAGCCGGACCCATCGGCCTGGCCGCCATCACCACGGCCCGGCTCTTCAGCCCTTCCCGCATCGTTGCCGTCGATCCCTCGGCCGCGCGTCGCGACGCCGCGAAGGCGTTCGGCGCCGACGTCGTGCTCGACCTCCCCGAGGCCACCCCGAGGCCCTGTGCTCGCTCACCACGGACGGGCAGGCCGCGCACGTGGCGATCGAGGCCGTCGGCGTGCCCGAGTCCTTCGAACTGTGCACCCGCCTGGTCCGCGCCGGCGGATACGTCGCCAACGTCGGCGTACACGGCAAGCCCGCCACCCTGCACCTCGAAGACCTGTGGATCCGCGACCTCACCATCACCACGGGCCTGGTCGACACCACCAGCACCCCGCTGCTCCTGGACCCGCTTGCCGAGGGCCGACTCGGCAAGGAAGGGATGATCACCCACCGGTTCGGCCTCGACGAGATGCTCGGCGCCTACGACACCTTCGCCCGCGCGGGGGAGACCGGCGCGCTCAAGGTCGCCCTCTTCCGCGGCTGATTAGCCCCCGCTCCATCACGCGTTCCACGAGATCCGAGGAGGATCCCGCGATGACCGTCCATGTGGGAATCAACGGCTTCGGCCGGATCGGCCGCAACTACCTCACCCAGGGCAACGGCGACTTGGTCAAGGTCTTCGGCTGGTACGACAACGAATGGGGCTACACCAACCGCCTGCTCGACCTGACCGAATACGTCGCCCACCGGCTCTGACCACTCACACGACCGCGCAGGAAGGCCGGCCATGACCACCGCGTACGTGTACGACTTCACCGAAGGCTCCCGTGAACAGGCCGCGTTGCTCGGCGGCAAGGGCGCCAACCTTGCCGAGATGACCCGTCTGGGACTGCCGGTGCCGCCGGGCTTCACGGTCGGCACGAACGCGTGCCGGGCCTTCCTGCGCGCCGGGAGCGTTCCCGAAGGGCTGGAGGACGAGATCACCGCCCACCTCGCGCGTCTGGAGCAGGTCATGGGACGCCGCCTAGGAAATGCCGACGACCCGCTCCTGGTGTCCGTGCGCTCGGGGGCGCGCTTCTCCATGCCCGGGATGATGGACACGATCCTCGACGTCGGACTCAACGACGCCTCGGTGCTCGGCCTCGCCAAGAGCACCGGCCGCGAACGCTTCGCCTGGGACTCCTACCGGCGCCTGGTCCAGATGTACGGCGCCACCGTGCTCGGCATCGACGCCGCCCGCTTCGAGAACGTGTTGACACGGCGTCGCCGGGTACTCGGCGCCGCAGACGACCTGGGGCTGGATACACATCAACTGGCCGAGACGGTAAGGGAATTCCAGGGGATCATCCACGATGCGACAGGCGAGGAGTTCCCGCAGGATCCGCGCGAGCAGCTGCGCCGCGCCGTGGTGGCCGTGTTCGAGTCCTGGAACGGCGAACGTGCTGCGGTCTACCGCCGCCGCGAGCACATCCCGGACGACCTCGGCACCGCCGTCAACATCCAGGCCATGGTCTTCGGCAACCTGGGCCCCGACTCCGGTTCGGGCGTCGCGTTCACCCGTGACCCGGGTACCGGCCGGCCCGGCGTCTACGGCGACTACCTGCCCGATGCCCAGGGCGAGGACGTGGTCTCGGGTGTTCGCGACGCCCTCGCGCTCGACGAACTCGAGCGCCTGGCCCCGGACTCCCACCGCCGACTGCGCGCGCATCTGGCTCTCCTGGAAGCCCACTATCGAGACCTGTGCGACGTCGAGTTCACCGTCGAACGCGGCAGGCTGTGGGTGTTGCAGACCCGGGTCGGCAAACGCACTCCCGAGGCGGCGTTCCGGATCGCCTGCGCGCTCGTGGACGAGGACGTGATCACCTGGCCCGAGGCCCTGTCGCGGGTCGACGCCGGGCAGCTCGACCGGCTCACCTTCCCGCGCTTCGACGCGGACCCCGACACCCCGATCCTCGCGCACGGCGTACCGGCCTCGCCGGGAGCCGCGGTCGGCGCCGTCGTCTTCGACGTCGCCGAGGCGGTCCGCCGAGCCGAGGCCGATGAGCACGTGGTCCTGGTTCGCCACGAGACCAGCCCCGACGATCTGCCCGGCATGATCGCCGCCGAGGCCGTACTCACCGGCCGCGGAGGCAAGACCAGCCACGCCGCGGTGGTCGCGCGCGGCATGGGCAAGGTGTGCGTGTGCGGCGCCGCCGAGCTCGACATCGACCCCGAACAGCGCCGATTCACCACCGCCGACGGCACCGTGGTCGAGGAGGGTACCGTCGTCTCCGTCGACGGCACCGCCGGCACCGTGCACCTCGGGGTGCTGCCGTTGGTCGCCTCCCCGGTCACCTGGTATCTGGAGACCGGCACACGATCGCCCGGCCTGGTCGAAGCCGTTGCCCGCTGCCTGGAACAGGCCGACGAGATAAGCCGGATGGACGTCCTGGCCAACGCGGACACCCCCGAGGACGCGGCCCGCGCGCGCCGCTACGGAGCACACGGCATCGGCCTGTGCCGCACCGAGCACATGTTCCTGGGCGAGCGTCGGCGACTGGTCGAGGACATGATCCTGGCCCGCACCGACGCCGAACGAGAAGCCGCGTTGGCCGCTCTGCTCCCGCTGCAACGCGACGACTTCATCGGTCTGCTCACCGCCATGGACGCACTGCCGGTCACCATCCGGCTGATCGATCCGCCCCTGCACGAATTCCTGCCCGACCACACCGAGTCGGCCGTGCGCATCGCCCGCGCGCATGCCCTCGGACAACAACCCGACCCGCGCGATCTGCGGCTGCACGAGGCCGGCGAATTGCTCCACGAACAGAACCCGATGCTGGGCTTGCGCGGCGTACGCCTCGCACTCGCGGTACCGGGCCTGGTCGCCACCCAGGTCCGCGCGATCGGCGAGGCCGTCGTCGCCCGGGTGCGCGCCGGCGGTGACCCGCGAGCGGAGATCATGATTCCGCTGGTGGCCACCGAGGCGGAACTGCGCGCCGTCCGCACCGAGGTCGAACGTGTGCTCGCCGAGGTTCGCGAACGCACCCGCGTCGACGTGCGCTGCCCGATCGGCACCATGATCGAACTGCCCAGGGCCGCGCTGACCGCGGACGAGATCGCCCGCTCGGCGGACTTCTTCTCGTTCGGCACCAACGACCTGACCCAGACCACCTGGGGCCTGTCCCGCGACGACGCCGAGGCGTCCTTCCTCGCCGCCTACCTGGAACGGGGCATCCTGTCGATCTCCCCGTTCGAGACCATCGACCGCGAAGGCGTCGGCCGACTGGTCCGCACCGGCGTCGACCGGGGCCGCACCATCGACCCGAACCTGCGTATCGGCGTATGCGGGGAACACGGGGGCGACCCCGACTCGATCCACTTCTTCGACGAGTGCGGCATCGACTACGTCTCCTGCTCGCCGTACCGCCTCCCGGGCGCCCGTCTGGAGGCAGCCCGAGCCACCGTCGCCGCCCGCCGTACCGACCACACCGAATCCAGCCCCGACTGAGCAGCACCCCCGGGCCGTTCGAGTCGTCGCAACGGCCCGTCGCGAAGGAGAACCCGATGGACAACGAGACGGTGGGCACCCGCCTCCCCGACATGGTCGACATACCCCGCAACATCCGACGTCGGCGCGAGCAACTGGGTCTGACCCGGGCGGACGTCTGTGCCCGGGCCGGACTGCCGCTGAAGTGGCTAGTGGAACTCGAGGTCGGGGACGCCCCGTTGTCCCGCGCCGCACTCGGCGGCCTGGCGGTGGCGCTGGAAACCAGTGTCACCGCCCTCGTGTCCGGTCCGTCCGACATGCCCGAGGCCGACGCCCCCGACGCCCCCGGCCTGGCCGTGATGAGTGAAACGGAGTGCCACGTGCGCCTCGCCGGCCACGAGGTCGGTCGGCTCGCGGGCGGCCTGGATCAGACTCCGTGGCTGTTTCCCGTCAACTACGTCACCGATGGGCAGGACATCGTCTTCACCACCCGACGGGACTCCCCGCTCGCCCACGTCCGGGGAGCGGCGGCCTTCCAGGTGGACGACGTGGACCGATACGCCCGACCGGGCTGGAGCGTCCTGGTGATCGGTGTCGTGGAACCCGTGACCGACCTCATCGAGATCGCACGGCTCGCTGCGGCCGGCGGCGGCACCTGGCCCGCCCGCCGCAGCGAACTGTGGTTCCGCATCCGCCCCGGCCGCGTGACCGGCCGCCGGGTGCAACCGGGCCCGGTGCGGCGGTGAACCGCGCCACCGGAAGCGAAGCCACGGGGCGACACCCGGTCCGAGGAGACCGCGTCGCCACGGCGAAACCGCGCGAACGGCCGAATGCCCGGGCCTGAGGATCAGGCTCGGGCATTCGGGTGACGTGCGGGATCAGGCGTCCGGTGCCGGGACGAACAGCACCGGGGTGGTGCTGTGGCGCAGGCAGTACAAGCCGGTGGGGCCGGGGATCGTGGGGCATTCGATGCCGCTGGTACCCAGCACCAGCAGGCGGGCGTCCCGCGCGCGGGCGACCAGGACCTCGCCGGCCGTGCCGTGCAGCGGCGTGGCCACGATCCGCTCCGGCGGGGTCGGAACCCGCACCAGGTTCGCCAGCGCGTGCTCCAGCCGCTCGCGGGCCACCGACAGCGGGTCCGGGTGGTCCAGGGTCGGGCGTTCCGGGTCGGCGTCCGTCCAGGCCGCGACCACGTCCAGGACCACGCCGAGTTCGGCGGCCTCGCGTGCGGCCCATCGCAGGGCGACGGCGGATCCGTACGAGCCGTCCAAGCCCACCACGATTCTGCCGTCCGGGCGGTTCTTCGCGGCGTCGTCGGCGGGCACGACGCCCCGTCGAGGGGCCGCGCCCGTCGTTTCCCGGTCGAACCGGGTGCCGAGCGGTTCCATGTCGAGCTCCTTCGGGTGGCCGTGATGGTCGTGGGTTGCGAGGAAGCGCCGAACGACAGGGTTCGCCGAACCGATCAGCCGTGGCGCGACGGCGGAAGCACGGGTTCCAGGCGGAAGAGCACCGGGCCGTGGTCCCGGGGGCCATGTGGCGACGTGCGTCCGGCAAGTGCCGTGACCAGGTCGCGGGCGGTCACCAGACCGATCAGGGTGTCGTTGTCGTCGGTGACCGCGACCGCGTCCACCGCGTGCTCGGCCATCACCTCGGCCACCTCGGCCAGGCGAGCGGACCTCGACACCTGCGGCTGGGCGCCCCCGGACAGCAGATCCCCCACGTAGCGCTCGGCGAGTGAGATCGCCGGAAGCGCACACGCCACCGCCAGTTCTCCGCGCTCCAGCAGCCCCACGCAACGGCCCTCCTCGTCCACGACGGGCAGGTGGTGGAACCCGGTGCGCTGGATCAACTCCCAGGCCATCAAGAGGGATTCATCGCCCGCGACGGTGAGCAACGCCGTGCTCATCACCTCGGTCACGCCCCGCTCCCGTACCGCCCCCTCGGCGGGGAGGGTGGTCGCGGTGTCCAGGGCGGGTCCGCTGATTGTCCTCATCGCGCTCGCCTCCTGTGGTTCCGGCCCCGTGATCGCGCGGTTCGCCCTGTCTCCACCCTCCGGCCTTCGCAACCCCCCGGCACAGGGCCGGTGGGGAGGGTGGACCGGGCCGAAGGTCCCGGTCCGGCGGTACCGGGTAGCCCTGTGTCCGCCGGTGGAGCGCGCGCACGCTGAAAGTGAGGAGTCGATCGGAGATCGCCATGCCGGCTCCGCCGCCCGAGAAGTCGTTCATCGACGATTGGACCAGTCATGAGCACCGGAATCCAACTCCCCGACCTTGGGGTTCTGGTCGGTTACGACGGCTCTCCCGGCGGGGAACGCGCGCTGCTCTGGGGCGCCCGCGCCGCCGCCGACGCCGAGACGCCGCTCTACCTGGTCATGGCCGTCCCGGACGCCGCCCTCGGGGGCACGTTCGTGCGAACGAGGTCCGTGAAGGCGCCCGTGCCCTCCTGGAGCAGACGGCGGACCGCAGCCGGGCGGCGTACCCCCACCTGACCGTCGAGACGTCGCTGATCGAGGGCCCGGCGGCGGACGTGATTCTGGAGGCGAGCCGGCGGGCCGAGCTGATCGTGGTCGGCACCCGCGGCCACGGCGGCTTCGCGGGCCTGCTGCTCGGGTCGGTGTCACTGCGGGTGTGCGCACACACGACTTGTCCCGTGGTCGTCGTGCCCGAGGCGGCCGAGGAAGTGGACACGCCGAGCGTCGTCGTGGGCGTCGCGGACCACAGCGACACACCGGCCGTCGAGTTCGCCGTGGAGCGGGCCCGTCGCATCGGCGGCAGGGTGGTCCCGGTCCACGTATGGACGCTGACGATGGCCGGCTACTTTCCCGGCGTGGTCGCACCGCTGCTCGGTGACCCGCTGGACCTGGCGACAACCCACGACCACCTCCTCACCGAGATCCTCGAACCGATCCGGGCCAAGGCACCCGATGTCACGATCGAGGCCATGGTCACGACCGGCGCGCCCGCCTACGCCCTGATGGGTGTCTCCGCGCACGCGGACCTGCTCGTGGTCGCCGCCCACCGGGCACACGGCCCCTTCCCGATGCGCCTCGGCCCCACCACCCACGCGGTACTGCACCACGCGTCCTGCCCGGTGGCCGTCGTGCCGATACCCGCGGCCACGCCATGAACGCCGCGAGGCCGCGAGGCCACGGAACATCCGCACGAGTGCGGCGGCGGCTTCGCGCGCTTCTCGGCCGCGAGCCGATGTATCGGCGATGCGACGTCGCACACCTGCGGGCGACGCTCGCGCTGACGATCCTGGCCCTGCTCATGGTGCCGTTGGTCGTCCTGACGGTCGCTCGCGTGCAAACCGGCTCCGGCGAGGCGGCGCGCACTCGGCAACTGGCGCACAAGCAATCGGTCTCCGCCCTGCTGCCGAGCAAGCCACCCACCGCGGCCAGGCCCGGTGCCGAGACGGTGACGGCGAGCGTGCAATGGGTCGCGGCCGACGGCACCGCCCGAACCGGCGAGGCTCAGGTGCCTCTCGGCGTATCGGCGGGCGACACGACCCGAATCTGGCTCGACGCCGAGGGGCGCCCCACCACACCCCCGCCGACCCACGGCGCGATCGTCGTCGACGCGATCGTCGCCGGCATGCTCGCGCTCGCCGCGTCGCTGCTGGTCACCGCCGGGGCGTTCGGTTCGGAGCAAGTGCTGATTTCCCGCCGGCGGACCCGCGAGTGGGAGCGGGAGTGGGCGGCGGTCGAGCCGAAGTGGACCGGCCGAATCGAACACTGAGCGCCAGGGGACGAGTGGGCGCGAGACCTGATGGAGGGCGCGCGTACCCTGAAGATGTTCGGCACCTACGTGCCGGTGAGCGCGGAAGTGGTGAACATCCCCGGCCTGTCCGCACATGCGGACGCCGACGAGATGCCGGCCTGATTGCGGGACGAGCCGGCGACCTATCTCGTGCAGGGAGAGCCGGAAGGCGCGCGCGGGCACTGCGGGATCGACCGGACGCGGAGCCGGGTTGGACGGCGGTCGTGCCGCGTCCGGGAGAACTGGTATTGATCCGATGAGCAGACCCAGGCGCCCACCGCCGCAGGACCCCTGGACCCTGGCGTTCCAAGGCTTCGACGCCCGGGACGAGGGTCGGCGGGAGGCCCTGTGCGCGGTCGGCAATGGCTATCTGGTGACGCGAGGTGCGGCCCCCGAGTCGCGTGCCGACGGAATCCACTACTCCGGTACCTACCTCGCCGGTCGCTACGACCGCGTGGTTTCGACGATCGACGGCCGCCGGGTGGCGAACGAGGACCTGATCAACTGCCCGAACTGGCTGCCGCTCACGTTCCGGGTCGGCGGCGCCACCGGGTGGTTCGGCGAGGAACCCACCACGCGGATCGTGTCCCAGCACCTGGAACTCGACCTGCGTCGCGGGGTATTGACGCGGGATGCCCTGGTCGTCGACGCCGCCGACCACCGCACGCGGGTCCGCCAGCGGCGAATCGCCAGTCTCGCCGACCCGCACATCGCGGCTCTGGAGACGGTGCTGATCCCGGGGAACTGGTCGGGCCCCCTGCACATCCGCGCGGAACTGGACGGCACCGTCACCAACGCCGGGGTCGCCCGCTACCGGAGCCTGGTCGGCCGTCACCTGACCCCGGCCGGTCAGGGGAGCGGGAAGGAAGCCCTGTGGTTGTGCGTGCAAGCCGTCGGTTCCCCGCTTCGGATCGCCATGGCCGCGCGCACCCGCGTCCACCGCGAGAGCGCGACCATCGAGGCCCAGCCCGTCCCCGAGCCGCCCCCGGGCCGACCGGCACAGGTCTTCACGATCGAAGCCGTCGCGCGACAGTCGGTGACCGTCGAGAAGACGGTGTCCGTGTACACCTCCCGCGACCCGGCCATCGGCGATCCACGGACCGCCGCCCTTCGCACGGTCCGGCGCGCGGACCCCTTCGACGTCCTGCTGCACGACCACGCGACGCGCTGGGCCCAACTCTGGCGCCGATTCCGCACCGAGGCGGAGTTCACCGACCGAGGCGGCGAGGGCAACACCCTTCACCTGCACCTGTTCCACACCGCACAGACCTACTCCGAACACACCGTCGACCTGGACGCCGGGATGCCGGCCTGAGGCCGGCACGGCGAGGGGTATCGCGGACACGTCTTCTGGGACGAGTTGTTCGTTCTGCAAACGCTCAATCTGCGCACACCGCAGATCAGCCGGGCCGTACTGGGATACCGGTACCGGCGCCTGGACGCCGCCAGACAGGCCGCCGCGGACGTCGGCCTGCGCGGAGCCATGTACCCGTGGCAGAGCGCCGCCGACGGCACCGAGCAGGCCCCGAGCACCCACCTCAACCCGATGTCGGGGCGTTGGCTGCCGGATCATACACACCTGCAACGTCACGTCGGCCTGGCCGTCGCCTACAACACCTGGCAGTACTACCAGGCCACCGGCGACGTCGACTTCCTGAACACGGCCGGTGCGGAGATGTTGCTGGAGATCGCGCGTTTCTGGGCCGACATCGCGCGCTACGACCGCACCCTGGAGCGATATCGAATCCAGGGCGTCATGGGCCCCGACGAGTACCACGATGCCTACCCGTGGGCCGACCGCCCTGGCGTCGACGACAACACGTACACGAACGTGCTCGCCTCGTGGGTGTTGGCCCGCGCGCTCGACACGCTCGACGCACTGCCCGGGTATCGGCGGGACGAGCTGACCGAGCGACTCCAACTGCGGTCCGACGAGTTCGACCAATGGCGTACGGTGACCCGTCGGTTGTATGTCCCCTTCCACGACGGCGTGCCCAGTCAGTTCGCCGGATACGAGCGCCTGGCCGAACTGGACTGGCGGCACTACCGGCGGCGATACCCTGGCAACAGGCGCCTCGACCGCATCCTCGAAGCCGAGGGCGACAGCGTCAACCGATACAAAGCATCCAAACAGGCCGACGTCCTGATGCTCTACCACCTTTTCCCGGCCCGGGAGATTCGCGGGCTGCTGCGCCGGCTCGGCTACCGGGCCGGACACGAGATGACCCAGCGCACCGTCGACTACTACCGGGCGCGAACCGTACACGGATCGACACTCAGCTCCGTGGTGCACGCCTGGGTGCCGGCACGCACCGATCGCCGTCGATCGTGGCGCTTCTTCCGCGACGCGTTGGGCGGCGACGTTCACGACGTGCAAGGAGGCACCACCGCCGAAGGCATCCACCTCGGCGCAATGGCCGGGACGGTGGATCTGCTGCAACGCTGCTACATCGGGCTGGATACGCGTGGGGACGTGCTGTGGCTCGATCCCTGCCTTCCCGCCCGACTGAGCCGACTGGAGGTCGAGCTGCGCTATCGAGGCCACTGGGGTGTGGTCGTCGAGGTCGGTCGACGGGAGGTCACGGTGCGGCTGCGCCCGGGGCAGGGCGGCTCGGTCCCGATCGGGTTCCGCGGCTCGGTGGTCGAGATCCCGCCCGGCGGCAGTCGCGCCTTCACCCTCTGAAACGCACACGCCGCGTTCGCCGTCAGCCGCCCGACGTATCCGAATCGCCACGACTACGAGGCTTGCCCTCGCGCGGGGTGTGCGCTCCCGCAGTCAGGACCGAAAGGCGTTCCCGGTACTCCTCGGTGTCGATCTCGCCACGGGCGTAGCGCTGAGCCAACATTTCGGTCGCCGAGGAGTCCGTCGGCTCCGAGGTCCCGCGAGAGTGCGGGGCACCTCGCACCAAGAGCCACACCACTGCAACGATCACCGCGATCAGGAGCAGCATCGTCACCGACCCCCAAACCCAGTTCCAGCCGTCGTCCTCGTACATGTGGCCCACGTGCCGCGCGGGCGCCGTCACCAGGGCCGAAGCCAATGTCATCGTCCTCACCTTCCTCGGACGCCGAGCCCGACTTCCACCGTCACGGTGCGTCGGAAGCTCGACGAGCACCGGAGTCGTCCGGCCTACCCGATCGGGCCGACCGACCCTTCCGCGCGGTATCGCCGGAACCGACCGCGGGGGACGAGCGGGCCTCCGCCCCCACCCGGGGATGACGCCGATACCCGTGGCCGCCGATGGACGCTTCGGGCCGACGGATCGACGGAGGTCGATGTGAACTCCGCGAGGACGCGTGCGACGACGCCGGATCGACACCCGACGCTGCCGGCAAGGATTGTCAACGCTCTCTCTGAAAACTGACCCCCTGGGGTCCTTGGGTTCTAACGCTTGTCGCAACACTCCTTGATCATCAGAGGTGTGTCGATGGCGAGGCGGGGACGTAAGCGCAGGTTGGAGATCGAGGCTGCGTGATGCCTCCTGCTCGCCCACCGAGCTTTTGCACGCGGCTGTGAAGCGGGTGAACGAATCTCCTTCCGTACACGCACCGACTGCAGTCGGAGCAGGTCACAGCGGTGTTGGGCGTCCGGGGCGGGTTGCCGCTCGCACGACCTCGAACTTGTCGTAGCGCCGGATCCACCGGCACCCGATAGCCGGGGTTGTTCACGACGCGGAGACGGGCACCGTGCCGTGGTAGGCGTCGCGCATGATGGCGATCATGTCGTCGAGCATCGCCATGCGCGGGTTCGCCGGGGGCGCACTGGTCCTCGTAGGCGTTGAGCGCCTGGCGGGGCAGTGCGTCCAGGAACGCCCTCTCGTCGACGCCCAGGGCCTGGAACGACGGCTCGATGCCGACTGGTCGGGGCGCAGCGGTTCGGCGAGCAGGGGGTTGTCCCGCAGGTAGATCTGCCCCACCGAGAGGTAGCTCGCCGCCCGCCACTAGGCGTCGACTGTGGTCAGGTCCTGTCCCTCAGGATTCGGGCGCGTGGATCACGTGCGGGGGCGACCCCGGCCGGCGGCGTCGTCGGCCGCCAGGACTACGGGGAACCGGCCGGTCGGAGCGTCTCCGTCACGGGGCGGCGAGGGGTCGAGGCTCCGGGAGGCCCGTATCCGATCCGCAGTACCATCTGAACGTGGCCGGGACCCGTGCGCGGGTCGCGCAGGGTCTCACGGGTGTCGGGCCATTCCACGGCCTGATGCAGCACCGACATGCGCAAGCCGTGGACGGTCGCCAGCAGCCATGCGCGCTCCATGGCCTGACCGGTGCGCAGCCAGTCCTCCGGACCGTCGAAGCGGGTGGTCAGGGTGGCCACCTGCGGCAGCGCCTCGAAGCGCTGCGTCGATGTGGGATAAGTCGGCGGGTGTCCGGTGAAGGCGCGCACCGGTACTCGGGCGTCGTGGTCCTGCGGGCCCAGGGCCGCTCGGGGGATGCCGTCGATGGTCGGTTCCTCCACGCGCAGCCACGCGCGGGTCTCCGCCTGACGCGCGAGGTCCGCGGCAGTGCGGCGTTCGGCCTCGGCAGTCAGGGTCAGGACCCGACGGGCGTCGGCTTCTTCCAGAACGTTCAAGACCACGCCCTCCGCCCGGGCGGCGACGATGAGTTCACCGACGACACGTTCCGGCACGTCGCGGTTGGCGAACGGCAGCCGACTGGAGTGTCGTGCGCCGATCGCCGCGTACAGGTCCGGGCTGTCCGGACGCGAGGCGCGGGCGAGTCGACCCAGGTCGAGCACGGCCGCCGGTCGCGGAGTGCCCTCGTCGGGCAACAGCGTCACGTGCGGATCGCGGCCCAGGCGTTCGGCGGCGACGCGCATGTTGAACACCGCCGCGCCGACCGAGATGTACATGGCCCGGCCGTCGGGATCGGTAAGCGGGACGGCACGTCTCCGGTCCGCGTACACCGCGATGCCCCGACCGTCGCTCGTGGGCCGGAACGACCACGGCTGGCTGTTGTGGAGCGAGGGGGCCGCACCGCCCGCAGCGGCCAGACACCGCACATCGGCGGAGCTCAGGGATGCGTTGGTCATGTCGATCTCTCCCTACGGCCATCGGTGCGGCCGAATGCCGGGAAACGGCGCGTCGGGACCGCTGCCGCGGGGAGCCGGCGCCGGATGTGACCAGTCTCGACCATCCGGGACGGGGACCACAGGGCCGGACGCCCCCGGAGGACCAGGGCCATGTGACCCACATCCGGCCCGGTCCTATCCGGGCATCCGCGCGCCGCGCGCCGCGATCCACCGGTCGGCGCGGGCGGCGACGAATCCCAGGACGGCGCCGGAGAGGGGGATCAGCAGGTCACCGGCGGGCAGGCCTTGCGTGCCCAGCAGGTCCCGCAACATCGGCACGTACACGCCGGCCAGGCCCAGCGCGGCGGAGGCGAGGACCGTGATCGGCAGGAACGGATTGTCGCGGGTGAGCAGTCGGGTCCGCAGGCCCGTGACGACACCGAGCTGCGTGCCGAGCAAGGTCAGGAAGAGCATGCTTTGCCAGGCTCGCCCGGTGTGGTCGCTCCACGCACCGGCGGCAAGACTGACGACGGTTACACACAGGCCCAGTCGCAGGATGCGCTGCCACAGGCCGTCGCCGAGAATGCTCTGCTCGGGTGGGCGAGGTGCGCGCCGCATCGTACCGGGGCCGGCGGGTTCGGCGCCGAGGGCGACTCCGGTGAGGCCGTGGGTGAGCAGGTTGATCCACAGGATCTGCGCGGCGAGCAGAGGCAGCGGCAGCCCCAGGAGCGGTCCGAGCATCATTACGGCGATCTCGGCGGCGCCGCCGGAGAGGCCGTAGACGAGGAAACGGCGGATGTTGTCGTAGACCCGCCTGCCTTCCTCCACCGCGACGACGACGGTCCCGATCTCGTCGTCGGCCAGGACCAGATCCGCTGCCTGGCGGGCCACTTCCGTGCCGCGTCTCCCCATCGCGACCCCGATGTCGGCCCGGCGCAGGGCGGGACCGTCGTTGACACCGTCGCCGGTCATCGCCGTCACGTCGCCCCGGGCACGCCACGCCTGAATGATCGTCAGCTTTTGCTCCGGGGTCGTTCGGGCGAACACCCGCGCGGTGGTCGGGTCCCGTTGGGGGTCGTTGCTCAGGTCGGCGCCGGTCAGGACCGTGGTGTCGCCGTCGCGCAGGATGCCCAGACGAGTGGCGATGGGCGCTGCTCCTGATGGACGCCGGGCTCCTGGCGTTCGCGGCGGGGACGCCCGCTCTCGCCGGTGCGATCCTCGCCGTGGTCGTTCTCAACGCCGCCTTCGCTTTCGTCCAGGAGCGCCAGGCCGAGCAGGCCGTGGAGGCGCTCGGTCGCCTCATGTCCGAACAGGCCCGAGTCGTACGCGACGGAGTACCCCGATCCGTGGACGCCGCCTCGGTCGCTCCCGAGGACATCGTCCTGCTCGCCGAAGGCGACCGCGTGTGTGCGCGGACGCGCATGTCGTCGAAGGCCTCGTGGATGTGGACATGTCCACCGGCGAGTCCGTGCCCGTGGCGCGGGGCGGAACACGCGGTGAGCACTCCACCCCTCCTTGAGGCCTCCGATCTCTTGTTCAGCGGCACCGCGGTCGTCGACGGCACGGCTCGCGCCCTGGTGTACGCCACACCGAACTCGGTCGTATCGCCGCCCTCAGCCACCGCGTGAAACGCGAGGCGAGCCCGCTGGAGGCGCAGGTCAAGCGAGTCGCCGGGATTATCGCCACCGTGGCGACGGGTGTCGGCCTGGCCCTTCTACCGCTGGGGCTGTTGGCGGGACTCTCCCTGAAGGACGCGTTCTGCGGCACGGACCGTATCGGGCGACCGGTAGCCGCCCCGTGTGGTCCCGCCGCTCGAGCCGGAACGGGCGGCCGTCGCCGCGCAACTCGCGCCCGGGCGCCGATTCCCACGCGTTCCGCCTCCGGGCAGGAAGCCTTGCGTTCAGTGGGCGAATCCGGGGGGCGCGGATCGCGTTCGCGAGTTTGTCACCGGTGGTCCTCGACCGCCCGTGAGTGAACCGAGTTCCGCACGGGCGCACGACGAACCGGGGACGCGGCACCCGACCTGCGGGAATCAACGCGACACGCCGACCACCGAGTGATCGCCCGGACGCGAAGTGCGTCGGACCTGACGTAACGATCATTATGTTTCGGTCGCTGCCGTTGCGAACATCCGTGGGGACCATGGCGGGGAAGTCGACGCCAGACACCGGGGGGCGAAAGCCCGCACCTCGCGATCGGACGGCCCTTATGACCGGAAGCCCCTGCTCTCGTGGACTCCCGCGGCCGTGGTCCTCGACTGCGACGGCACCTTGATGGACAGCGAACGCCACTGGGAGGAGGCACGCGAACCGGGTGCTGCCCGAACACGGCGTGCGCGCCGGACGACTTCGGTGAACGTCGCATGTGGGCATGCTTTCGACTTCCTCGAGATCGTGGTACTGGACGCGACCCTGCGCCCGACGTCCCCCCGGCCTCTACGGTGCGGACGTGGGCGCGCGGTGCCGCGCCCGACGCCTGCCTCGCCGTCGAGGACTCCCACTGTGGCATCCGCTCCGCGTCGCGCGCGGGCCTGCGGGTCCGTGGCCCGCCAAACGCCGCCTCACCTTCCCAGCCGCAGGGGCAGCACGTCGACGGATCCCGTGACGGTAGCCGGTCGCGTACGGACGCAACGGGACCACGACGTTCGCTCCGCCCCCACGCGGCCAGTCCAGTCGCGGACGTCGACGGCGTACAGGTCCACGTGGACACGACTGCGGCGCTCGTCGAGGCGGCACCGTGATCCTCCGGTCCCGACGGCGCGAAGAGGTGCACGCGGTCACTCGGCGCCCACCATGGATCCCGATGCTCGCCGCGCGTGCGATCGGGAACGACCGGGCGGTCGGCATCCGGGTGGCGACCGGGCCGGATTCAGGGCTGGTGGTGCTCGTCCTCGTGGTGGTGCAGCTCGGTTGTGTACACCGCAGCCTGGACGCGGCGTTTGAGGCCGAGCTTGTTCAGCACGGCCGAGACGTAGTTCTCGACCGTCTTCTCCGCGAGGCCCATGCTCTCCGCGATCTGACAGTTGGTGAGCCCCCGGGCGATGTGTTCGAGCACCTGTCGCTCGCGCTCGCTCAGCCCGGCCGGCCCCGCCTCCTCGGCCGGCCCGTTGCGGGCCCGATCCAGGACCCGGGTGGTGATCGCCGGATCCAGCAGCGACTGGCCCGCCGCGACCGACCGTACCGCAGCCACCAGGTCGCGACCGCGGATCTGCTGGTACCGCCCTGGTCGGTCTCGAGGCGGGTCCGGACTCGGTCGGCGCTCAGCCGTCGGAAGGTCGTCGCGCGAGGCGCGACCGGACCTTGGATCCGCCGGGCCGCCGGTGGCGACTTGACCAGGTCGGCGGTGAATCGTCGCTTCGCACAGATCGGTGATTCTCGCGTCGGATATCGGCATCACCTCCTCGGCTCCGCCAGGCCCTGGGATGCCCCGGCGATGGCGTGTGGATCGGGGCTCCGTGGGGTTTCCGTGCGGCGTCCAACCGGGTCTACCTTCCACGGTCCGGGACAAAACGCACGCTCGCCCGTGCAGGCAAGCCCGAGGTGTCCACCTCGCCTCCTGGTTCGGCGGTCGACGCGGCCTCGACAGCGCAGGTGGCGCACCCCGCGCTCCCGAGCCCCCATACGCCCGGGCACGAACCGCGAAGCCACCTGTCGAGCGGGCCCTCCGCCCCGGCACGGGAGGTTTCCGTGCGAGGAGGTCGTGGGTACCAGCGGTCTCGAAAGCTCGCCGAGGCCGCCGTACGAGCTGCCGAGTGCGCAGGGGTTTCGGCCGTCGGCCGACGCAAGCAACCGCCTGGGCACTGGGCCCGGCTCGGTGGCCAGGTTCACCACCCACCGTGCGTGCTGCCTGGCTGTCGTCCTCCCAGACTGAGTCAAGCCATCACAGGGAGCCGACGATGCCATTGCATCAGAGCGACGCGTCCGTCGATGCCCCCGCGCTCCCACGCGCCGAGGTATGCGAGACCCACACCGCGACCTTGTTCTTCGTCGGTGATCGCGCCTACAAGCTCAAGAAGCCGGTCGATCTGGGATTCCTGGACTACACGAACGTGGCGGCTCGCCGGATCGCGTGCGAGCGCGAGGTGGTCCTCAACCGGCGTTTCTCCCCCGACGTCTACCTGGGCCTGGGCGAGATCCGCGACCCGCAGGCGGAGGAGCCGGAACCGCTGGTCGTGATGCGCCGGATGCCGGCCGACCGCCGCCTGTCCCGACTGGTGGGAGAGGGAGTCGTGGTCGACGACGTTGTTCGGGCCGTCGCCAGGCAACTCGCCACGTGCCACGCGGACGCGTCCCGCAGCCGGGACGTGGACGAACAGGGCACCCGGGACGCCTTGGCCTCACGTTGGGAAGCGAGTTTCGCGCAGGTTCGCGACCTGGCCGACAGCGGCGTCGCGCCCGACGGCCTCGAAGAGGTCGAGGGGCTGGTGCGCCGCTACCTCGCCGGCCGAGAGCGACTGTTCGACAGCCGCATCGAAGCGGGACGGATCGTCGACGGCCACGGCGACCTGCTCGCGCAGGACATCTTCTGCCTCGACGACGGTCCCCGAGTCCTGGACTGTCTGGAGTTCGACGACCACCTTCGCTACGTCGACGGCCTCGACGACGCCGCGTTCCTCGCCATGGATCTGGAACAGCTCGGTGCTCCGGATGCCGCGGCATACTTCCTCGCCCGATACAGCGAGTACTCCGGCGACCCGGCGCCACCGTCCTTGTGGCACCACTACGTCGCCTATCGCGCGTTCGTCCGCGCCAAGGTCTCCCTGATCCAGGCATGCCAGGGCGCGCCCGGCGCGGAGGCCGCGTTCCGGCGGCTGGTCACCACGACGTTGCGTCACCTGCGCACCTCGGCCGTGGGCCTGACCCTCGTCGGCGGCCTTCCCGGCAGTGGGAAATCCACCCTCTCCGGCGCACTGGCCGATCGCCTGGGTGTCACGCTGCTCAGCAGCGACCGCGCCCGCAAGGAACTGGCGGGCATCCCGGCGGAGGAGTCCGCTGCGGCCGGCTACGGCGAAGGCCTGTACACACCCGAGTGGACGCACAAGACCTACGCGATGCTCCTCGACCGCGCGTCCGCCCTGATGTCCTCCGGCGAGTCCGTCGTCCTGGACGCCACCTGGTCCGACACGAAGCAGCGCGAGAGCGCCCTTCGGATGGCCGAACACGCCTGCGCGGACCTGGTGGCCCTGCACTGCCGGGTTCCGGACGACGTGGCGACGGCCCGCCTGAACAATCGCGCTCCCGGCGTGTCGGACGCCGACGCCGATGTGGCCGCGGCCATGGCGGCACGGGAGCGGCCGTGGCCGAAGGCCGTCACGATCGACACCGGCGGCCCCTTGGAATCCGCAGTCGTCCAAGCGCTGGCGGCCGTGCGCCCGGCGGGCACCGACCGGGCCCCCGTGTTCCGTCGCCCGCACATGGAACCGGGCTGACGCGCGGGCGCACAGGTCCGTGCGGGCCCAGCGCCACAACGGCGACTATCGTCGTGGGAGTCCGCGCCGCCGCGTCCATGCCCACGGTCAGGAACCGGGCGAGTTTCTCCTCGTCGCCGATCAGCCCCAGGGCGCCGCACTCGGCGTGGACCGGGGTCGCCGCCGATTGGACGATTCGGCGGAGCACGATCTCCATGTCCAGATTGCTGCCCACGACGGAACGGCCTCCAGCAGGCCCCGGGTCGCGCGGACCACCTCCACGTGGGCCAGGAGTTCGTCCAACAACTCGCCCAGGCGCATCCACGGTAGCGCGGGCCGCTCGTTCCACGGTCCGACTCCTCCAGCGGTTCGGTATCTCGCCGGGAGTCCCGGCGGCAATCTGTGTCCTCGTTTCGTCGGACGCACACCGTTGCGGTTCCGCTTGCGGCAGGTGTTACCGGTGGTTTGTTGACGGCGGTTCTGATCAGCAGTATGCCGTGAAGTAGCAGTATTCGTCGGCCCGTTCGGGGGTGCGCCGTGACCGCTCGTGTGCCGTGTCCCCCTGCGCCGGGGCCGTTGGAGGGGTATGCGGCCCGGTTTGACGACCTGTTCGGGACGCTCGCGCAGCGTCGGGGCTTCCGGGAGTATCTGGTCGGGTTGTCGGCGCCGCAGGATCGGAACAAGACGCTGACCTACCTGGCGGGGGCGGAGCCGGTGGTCGGTGCGCAACACGCGGCGGTGCAGCGGCTGCAGTTTTTCCTCTCGGAGTCGACCTGGGACGGCGAACGAGTGAACGACCGCCGCCTCGAACTGCTGCTCGCCGATCCGGCGACGGCCCCGCACCGGGGCGGGGTGTTGGTGATCGACGATTCCGGGGACCGCAAGGACGGCACCGCGACCGCGCACGTGGGCCGCCAATGGTTGGGACGGTTGGGCAAGACCGACAACGGGGTCGTCACGGTGACCACCCTGTGGGCCGACGAACGCGTCCACTACCCACTGCACGCCGTCCCCTGCACGCCGGCCAAGCACTTCCCCAAGGGTGGGGAACGACCCCGACTTTCGTACGAAGCTGCGGGTCGGGGCCGAGTTGGCGGCGCAAGCCCACGATGCGGGGTTAGCGTTCCGCGCCGTCGCAGCCGACAGCGCGTACGGTGACCAGGCCGGCTTCCGGTGTGAACTCGCCGACTCCGGACTGCCGTTCGTGATGGCGTTGAGGCCGCGGCACGGGATCCGGGCACGCGCGGACCAGGCTCACACTCCCGTCGACGCCGCCCGCGTCCTGACCTGGGGCGGAACGCGGGATCCCGGCGACTGGCACGCGGTGATCCGAACCTTCCGCGACGGACACACCGAGATCTGGTGGGCCGCCGACGCGACACTCGGTTGGTGGGGCCCGGACGGCACGACCCGGCTGGTGGTGGTCACCGCCGACCCGGCGACGCTTCCGGCCAAGGCCACCTGGTACCTCGCCACCAACCTGCCCCGCCTCGGCGGACCGCGCGAGGACGACGCCCCGTACCCGGCCGCCGACCTGAACGAGATCGTGCGGATTCATGGGATCCGTCATTGGATCGAGCAGAGCTACAAGCAGGTCGAGGACGAGTTGGGTCGGGCCGACTTCCAAGTCCGTTCCGACATCGCGATCCGCCGCCACCAGACCCTGGTCAACTGCGCGTTCTCGTTCTGTTGGGACGCCTGGTTCACCGAACCCGACCCGACGCCCGCTCCGGTGCCGCAGCCCTGCGACGACACCGGAGAGAGGGGGACCCGAAACCACCCCACTGCACCCATCCCCATCCTGGCCACGGGCGATCCGGGCCGTCCGCGCCTGGATAACCCCCTGGATCGTGCTGCAACGCTATTGGCGGTCCTGGTCGAACGCGCCCCCACCCACCCAGTTACAGGCCCTCATGAACTCGGTTGGAGCAGGCCACGGCCTGCACCTCTATCTCCCGAACCAACAAACCACCGGTAGTGGTGTCGCCGACGGGCCGAACGGCCCCGGGGGAGGGGCCCGCACAGGGCCGGGCGGCCCTGTGCGGGCCGGCCGCCCGCGACCAGGCTGGGGTCACGCCCCTAGAGGAGGAAACGATGGACTCGCGCCCCGTTCGGACCTGTCGAGCGCGAAAGCCCGCGCTGCACGGTGCCCGGTCGTCACCGTCGGTGCCGCAGGGGCCGCCGAAACTCGCCGAACGGCGTCGGTTCCGACACACGACAGGAGTCACGTCATGACCGAGAACACGACAGCGCCCACCACAACAAGCCCCCGGATCCCCACCGTGCGCGAGGTGATGCACGGCCCGGTGATCTCGGTGACCGCCGAGGACACGCTGTGGACGGCGATGGACAGGATGGTCGTCACCCACCTGCACCACGTCGGCGTCGTCGACGGCGATCGGGCGGTCGGGCTGATCAGTGATCGCGACCTCGCCGCCGTCTGGGCCCTGGACCCGCTGGGTCTCAAGCAACACACCGCCGGACACGCGCTTGTCGGCGTCGACACGGAGACGACGTTCATCGCCCCCGACGTCGACGTAGTGACCGCGGGCGAGCAACTGCTCAAGCGCACCCGCGACGCCCTGCTGGTGGTCGATGCGAACGGCACGGCCGTCGGCGTGCTGACCGATCGTGATCTCCTGGGGATTCTTCTCGGGTTGCACCGCCCGCCGCGGTGAACGGCGCCGAAGCGCCCGACGAGGGATGACCGGGAGGTGATCCGTCGGCATCGCGGACCTGCTCGGCGGCGAACCCGACATCGTGATCGCGGGCGATTCGGGGCCGCCGAGGCCGCGCGGCGACCCGAGGTGGCGATCCCGGACAGGTGACTGCCCGACGGCAGCGGCATCGACGCGTGCCACGACGGTCCGGAACCGTGCGCCGGATCGTCACGCGTCACGGCCGAGCGTCGGTCGACCGGGACCGAAAGGACCGGTGCCTGTGGGCCTGGAAACCGGCGGGGGACTGCGACAGGAAGTCCCAGTCGTCGACGGCGGCGACGAATTCCGTCACGGCCTCCAGGGCGCTCACCCGCAGCACGGTTTGCGCCGCGCGGCCCGACGGCGGCCGAGGTGCGGCTGGGCCCGACAACCGCTGGAACTGCGCTCGGGCGGCGACTTCACGGTGCCTCCTGCCGACAGGGACCACCTGCGGCCGTCCGTCCGGCCCGGGCAACTGGCGGGTACTCGTCGCTCGCACGCTGTGTCGGACCTGCCGAGCCCCGCGCTGCCGGCGGCGGCGGGGCTCGGCGGGCTACGGCGTTGCCGGGTCAGTCCTCGGATCCCAGGGTGGCGACGATCTCGATGTCCAGAGCCTCGGCGATGTGGCCGGCGGCGGCCATGACTCGGGCCGTGCCGACGACCGGTGCGATGGCGACGAGGACGTCCTGGATCTGCTCGGGCGTCATGGCCGTTTCCGCGCCTGCCCGAAGATGAGCCAGGTAGGACATCGGAGGGGCGTCCATGGCGACGAGCGCGGCTATGCGAGTGAGGACGAGGACGTCCGAGGCCAGACCGCAACGCTCCAACGAGTCGAGGGTCATGGCGGCCAAGGTGTCCAGTACAGGTGTCTCCTGCGATGTGGTCATGAGGGCTTCCTCGAAGCTTTGTGGGTGGCGGGTGGCAGTGCGCTCGCCCGGGCCGTCGGGAGCCGTTGTGAGGGCATCCCGTTCCTCTCCCGAGCCTAGAACCGCCTGTCGACGCGAGCATGTCGGCGCGGCAGGGCAGAGGGAAGCGACCATGGAGGAGGCCCGTGGCGGGTGCGGGCGTCCTCAGACGCGCTGCCGAGTCGCCGCGTCCTGCCGACCGGGTCAGTGTGTAAGCGGGGATCCCATTCCACTTCGTCGCGCGGGAGACCCATGATGACCACCCACACGCAGCGAGCGGGCCACGGCTCCGGAGCCGCGACGACGCGGGCCCACAGTGCACCCGACGAAGGACGGCGGGCGGCCGCCCGGGTGTCCGCACCCGGGCGCTGGGTTTGCCGCCTGCGTCATCGCGCGCGGGACGCAGATCCGCCGCAGGCTCCCCTCGGCCTCGTCCGCAGCCGCGCGTATGTGCGGCCCCTCGCCCGAGGTTCCTGGGGGCGCGGCCGGCTGGTCGTTACGCCGTGGTGACTGCCTGTTCGAGAACGCCTCCGCGAACTCGCGGGGTGGCATGGCGGCGCTCGCGTGGGTCCTTCGGCCCTGTTCACGGGTTCCACATCCGGGTTTGATCGAGATGGCGGGGGAGGACGGCTCGGCGATGCGTAGCAGCGGAGCGATACCGCGCACCGCGCGAATCAGGGCCGCGAGAAGGACGTGTCCTCGTCCCGTCACGCGGTGCCTCGTGTGCGTGCCGCGTGCGACGCAGGGAGTGCACGATGCGTGCCACGTTCGGGTTGGGACGGATTGCCGGGGTTCGAATCAGGGTGCACTGGAGCGTCGTGGTCATCTTCGTGGTGATCACGGTGGGACTCGCCCGCAACCGACTGCCGGACGCGGGACCGGGCCGCCCGTGGGCGGTCTACTGGGCGGTCGGCCTGCTCACGGCGACAGTGTTCCTCGCGTCTCTGCTCGCGCACGAGGTGGCGCACGCCGTGCTGGCCCGGCGTAACGGGATCGACGTGGACGACATCGTCGTGTGGCTTCTCGGTGGTGTGGCGCGACTCAAGGGGGAAGCTTCGAACCCGGGTGCGGAACTGCGGATCGCCGGTGTCGGCCCGCTGGTCAGCCTCGTCCTGGGCATCGTGTTCGGCCTGTTCGCGTGGTTGGCGGATTCGATTTCCGGCGGAAACGTCATCGTCGAGGCGCTGACCTGGCTTGCTGCGGTCAACGTCCTGCTGGCGGTGTTCAACTCCATTCCCGCCGCGCCCCTGGACGGTGGCCGCCTGCTGCGGGCGTTCCTGTGGTGGCGTACGGGCGACAGGCTTCGCGCGACCATCGGTGCGACCTCGGCGGGCCGAGGATTCGGTTGGTTCCTGGTGCTCCTCGGCCTGTTCCTGTTCGCGCGCGGCGACGCGCTCGGCGGGCTGTGGCCGGTGTTGGTCGGCTGGTTCGTCGTCGCAGCCGCGACGATGGAGAGGCGCCAGGCGCAGTTGCGCGAGAGGCTGGCCGGGATACCAGTGCGCAACGCCATGACCCGTGATTCCGTCACCGTATCCGCGTCGGCCACGGTTGCCGAATTCCTCGACCCGCACCATCGTCATGGGCACTCCGCGTTCCCCGTCACCGACGGTGCCGGTGCCCCGGTCGGTCTGCTGACGCTGGACGCCGCAAACCACGTGCCGGAGCCACGTCGGGGCATGGTGACCGCAGGCGAGATCATGCTGCCCCTTTCGCGGGTGGTCGTCGTGGACCCGGACGACCCGCTCGCGGAGTTGCTGCCCCGGCTCGAATCCGGACCCGAGAACCGGGTCTTGGTGGTCGACGACGGCAGGCTCGTCGGCGTGCTGTCCGCTTCGGACGTCACGCGCACGATGACGTGGCTCGTCACGACCGACCCCCGGCACCGCGAGCGTTGACCTGTAGGCGGCACGTACCGGCAGCCCTCCGGCCCGCAGCTCGGAAGACCGAAAATGTCGACACTCCGGTCGTACCGGGCATGACACTCGCCTCCTGTGTGTCCGGGCCCGTGATCGCGCGGTTTACCCTGCCGTCCTCCACGGTCGAACGCCCACCACCTCGAACGCAAGGCCGAGAGGGTGGTGCCCCGGGCCGGAGGTCCCCAACCACCGGTACTGGGCGGCCCTGTGCCCGGCGGCCGAGCAGCCGCACGCTGACCGAGAGCGGTCGGTCCGAAACCGCGGTCCGGACCCATTCCTCAAGCCGTCATCACGTGACGATTGGACAAGGTCATGAGCACCGGAACCCACCTCCCCGGACTCGGCGTCCTAGGAGCTGTACGAGGGATCATGGTCTGAGCCAGATGCGAATGGCGGCGACCTGGATGGTTCCTCGGTGGACGTAGGCGCGCTTGTCGTACCGGGTTGCGACGGCTCGGAACTGTTTGAGGCGGTTGATCAGGCGTTCCGCCGTGTTGCGGGTCTTGTAGAGCTCCGCGTCGAATCCGGGTGGTCGACCGCCGGCCGGGCCCTTGGCCAGGCGGTTGTTCGCCTGATCCGCACGTTCGGGAATCGTGTGACGGATGGCGCGTCCGCGCAGATGGCCGCGAATCGCGCGGGAGGAATACGCGGCATCCGCGGTGACCGTGTCCGGCCTGGTCCGCGGTCGGCCGGGGCCGGGACGCGGAACGCGGATGCCGCGCATGACCTGTTCGAACCGCGGGGCATCGCCCGCCTGTCCGGCCGTGACGACCGGGCTCAGCGGTCGTGCCCGGCCGTCGGCGGCGAGACGGAGCTTGGTGGTGGGCCCGCCTCGGGATCGGCCGAGGGCCTCGTCCGGTTCGTCCCCGACGACCGCCCCTTTTGACCGTGCGGGCGCCGGGGAGGGGTGTGTCGAGCGCCTGCCGCGTGTTGATGCGCGCGATCGATCGTGGAGTCCACGGCCACGTCCCACACGATCGCCGCGAGGACCGCGTCGGGAGTGGCGCGGTCCGCCTCACGTTGCAACGCGGTGAGGATCCGCTCCCACGTTCCGTCCGCCGACCGGCGACGATGCCGCTCGTAGACCGTGCTCCACGGACCGAACCGCTCGGGCCGATCCCGCCACGGCACACCCGTCCGCACCCGATACAGGATCCCGTTCAACACCACACGATGCGACGCCCACCGGCCGCCCCGCCCCGGATTCACCGGCAACAACGGCTCCGGCAAACCCCACTCGCGATCCGTCAGATCACCACGCCCCATGAACAGATCAACGCCCCGATCAACGGATGGTCACAAGATCCTTCGTACAGCTCCTAGTGCTTCGAGCACGGGAGGTGGTTTTCGGACAGGGGGTGGCTGAGGGCGGAGGTGCGCGATGTACTGCGGGAGGGGGTTATTCCGACCGTGCACTATCTATTCCCCTTCTTCTCGTCGCTTCTTCGGTGAGGAACCTGCGCAGTAACGCGTTCAGGCGCCGGGAGGCCGACCCCTCACTCGCTACTTGGACGCGCGTGGCCGTTGGAAAACCGCAGCCCGTAACGGTGAGCCCCCACCGGCGTCCACCATGTCGAGCCCGTGGCAGCGGAGTTGGTCATCCGGTCGGCGGCTCATCGTGCCGGACCGACTTCAGCTGCTCGAAAGCGGTGGGGTTCGGACGTTGTGGCAGGAAGGCCCTGATCTGCCGAGCACAGTCGAGCGGGCTGGTGGTGCCGGTGTCGCACTCGATGTCGTAAAGGCCGTGGGCATGGACCTGGGCGATCTGGCGTGCGGCCAGACCTGGCGGGCGGTCACCGCGCTTCCGCTCACGCTGTTCCAGTTCCGGCAAGGGGCAGTGCACGCCGACCAGGACAACGTCTGCGGGGGTGAACAGGGCAAGACAGTCGAGCAAGCGCCATTGTTCGCTGAAGACGTGGTCCACCACGATGTTGTTGCCGGCGGCGGCCATCCCCGCGATTGCCCGGTGGAAGCCCATCCAGGTGTGCTTGAGCACGCTCTGGAGCTGGTCGGGGGCGAGGTCCCGTGGTGTTGCCCGCATGGCGTGGAAGGCGTCCACCGGCATGTAGAAGTACGTGTCGTCCAGGATCGGGAGGAGTTCCCTGGCGATGCTCGACTTCCCGGAACTCGATGTACCGTTCAAGAAAATGATCAATCCACCAGTCGTCTGTGACGCTTCCGCTGAGCTGGCAGTTTGGGTAAACGGGGTCGGAACTGCGGCTGTTGACATGTCTTCCTCCGCTTCGTGCGCTGCTGGTATCCGATCACGCTGCGCGTTCAGGCGTCGGTCGGCCTGGGTGCCCCTCGTGTCTGACGGCGATGGTCATGGGCGACCCTCGTTGTCCGAGGCCCGGGCGGCGAGGTACTCGGCCCAGTCTCGTCGGGCGTAGGCGACCCGGCGGAGTGCGGTGTGGCGGTGCATCCCGGTCACGTCGGCGAGGATCGGGCTTGGGAGATCGGCTGCGAGGGCGGCCGGCGCCGCGTTGCGCGCGGTGCGAACCGGGATGCCGTGCCGGTTGAGTTTCTGGGTCATGCCATGCGTCGAGATCGGCTTGCCAAAACCATGCCCGGGAAGAGCCACCTGGGGCCTGCGTGGACTCGCGAGAGCTGCGGTCGGAGCCGAGGCTGTTCGGCGAGACGTTGGAGGAGCTCGGCGAGACGTGGGGGCAGCAGGACAGGATGGCGGCCCAGGGACGAGGTGGGCGTGCTTGTCGCCGAATTTGAGGTGCTCGGGCGTCTCAGATGGCAGAGGCGTTCGGTGGACGGGCCGAACAGCAGG
Source organism: Embleya sp. NPDC059213 (assembly GCF_042754445.1). Taxonomy (NCBI): domain Bacteria; kingdom Bacillati; phylum Actinomycetota; class Actinomycetes; order Kitasatosporales; family Streptomycetaceae; genus Embleya; species Embleya sp. NPDC059213. The sequence continues at coordinate 2,780 of NZ_JBHZAV010000105.1, read as the reverse complement.
GTGATCGCGCCGGCGGCCCGGACGTCCGCAGGGAGATCATCGTCGGTCAGGCATCGCTGCAGGAGCGGCCATCGATCGTCCTCGTCGAGCAGGTTCTGGGGCTCCTGCCTCGGGATCGAGGGGACGGTGAGCTCGCGGGTGAGCGGCCCCTCCGCCGACCTCCAACCCCCGGGCCGGCGTTCCGCGGACCTGAGCCGCTACGGGCACCGAAGCCGGGGGAGCGCCGGCTGAACCCGTCGGGGACGTCTTTGCGTCGTCGGTCGGTACGTCGGCGTGTTCCGTCGTGCCGGGGGCGGCCGGAGCCCCGAGGGGAAGAGGCGGCTGGCCGGTTCGTCGACGAGGGTGTTCGGGCCCACACACGAACGTGTCGCGACCCCCGCCACGATGCCGGGGCGGGACGTCGACGCCGGGGACGCCACGCTGCCGCGTGGACGGCATTCGCCCGACGGGCGCATCACCCCCGGGGGCGCGGGCCCAGGGGTTTCGCCGTCCGGGTGGCCCCGTCGGTGGGCGGGTCCGGAGTCCGGGGCAGGCGACCGCGAACCTCCGTGCGCTGGCGAACGCCGGTGTCGGAGGCCCTGGTTACGGTGTTGCCGTTCGCATCCACGGGAGGATCATGCGTCGGTACCGGAAGCACGTCGTGCTCTACGTGTTCGTCGTCGTGGCGGCGTGGTCGGCGACGCGTGTGCTCGACGAGGGGCTGTCCGCCGCCCCCGCGGAGCGGCCGGCGGTCGCGGACTCCCCGACGTCGCCGCCCCCGAACGCCTCCGACGTCGCGGCGAGGTGCGCCTGGCCGGACGTGGTCTGTCTGGTGGCGACCGCCACGTCGGGGAAGTAGGACGGGGCCGACGCTCGCGCCGAGTCGCGTGCGTGGCCGCAAGGTTCGGGGCGGACGGCCGTGCCGGGCGTCGTCGGTGGCATCGACCATGATGGGCCCGTTCCGGATGGACGACGCGAGGAGTACCCGATGGCCGTGCCGACCATCAGTCCCGAGGAGCGCAGCGCCGCGCTCGCCAAGGCTGCCGCTGTCCGCAGGGAACGAGCCGCGGTGAAGGCGGTTCTCAAGAGCGGTCGGCTCTCACTGGGCGAGGTGTTGGCCACCGACACCCTCGCCGTGGGCAAGATGCCGGTCCGGGCCCTGCTCGAATCCCTCCCGTCCATCGGAAAGGCACGCGCCGCCGAACTTCTCGTCGAGTTGGGGATCTCCGGGAACCGCCGAGTCCGCGGCCTGGGCGTCCAACAGCGCGAGCGGCTTCTGGAGTGCTTCGCGCCTCGGGCGTGACCAGCGGACGCGGGGTGCCAACGCCCCACTTCGACGGCTCCGACGAACCCCTCGACGTCGACACCGACGACCTGCCACGCGCCCGCAACAAACGCCGGGGGCGCCCCGGCCGTCCGCGAACGCGAACACACCGCCCGACGCGCCGGCCACCCCTCCCGGGCCGACGCCGTCGACGCCACCATCGCCCTGACCGTCGACCGGGCAGCGCGAGCACTCGGCGTCACCACCGACCGATCCGGACCCGGCGACGCATCCTCGTCGGACGAGGCCGGCCACCCCTCGTGGGCCGAGCCGATCAGGGCGAAGGCCACGCTGCCCGCCGCCCGAGCGGCCCGGGAATTGGGCGGCTCGATCCGATCGATCCGACTCCGGCGTGCCCGACTCGTTCCCGGGCCCGGCGCGAACGTGCCCGGGCCGGAAGAGCGGAGAGGGCCTTCGAGCGCTCCGCAGCCCGCGATACCCGGTCCCGCGTGCCGAGCCCGATGATTCCGGTCGCCCGCGCGGTACGCCACGCCGGCCCCGCCGATGGGGAACCTGCGCGTGGCCGAGGCCGAGGCGTCGTGAGGAACACGCCGTGCGGGGTCGACGTTCCCCGAGGGTTCGCGCTCGTGATCCGATCCGCCCCACCGCTCCGCCCCTGTTGCCTGCGCGTCCGCGTGGTCGGGGGCGCGTGAGAGTGTGGATTCGTCGGTGACGGACGGGAGTTCGGGGGAACGGATGCACAGTCGGGCGGGACGAGTGGGTGCGGCGGTGATTGCTCTGGCGTCGGTCGGGGCCGCGGCGGGGTGTTCGTCGGGGGGTGGGTCGGTCAAGCCGGCCGTGCCCAGCGCGTCGGTCGTGGCGCCGGTACCCGATCCTGCGGTGATCTCCGAGGCCGAGGCCCGAGCGGTCCTGGAGCGCTACGACGCCGAGAACAACACGGCGAACGCGGCGCTCGACGGCGACCGCCTCGCCGGGGTCGAGGGCGGCGAACTGCTGGAAGGGTCACTGGCGTCGTACCGCGCCGACCGGGCACGCCCGGACCGGGAACCGTACAAGCCGTTCACCCACCTGGCCCCGCAGTTCTGGATCCCCCGGGCGAGCGGCCATCCCCGCACGTTCGTCGCGGTCGCCGCCACCGGTGCCGACAGCGAGGACAAGGCCGTCGTCCACTTCGTCCAGGACACGCCCGGCGCGCCGTGGAAGGCCGTGTTCACCGCCCACGCCCGGGTGGGCGACCCACCGGCGACGGCGAGCGCGAGCCCCGAACGCCAGGCCCGCCCCACACTCGACGACGTCGCCCGCGACGCCTCCGGATCCGCGCGCACCACGACCGCGGGCGACGCCGCGGCGGTGTGCGGGCGATACGCGGCGGTGATGTCGGTACCCGCCGGCCCCGGCGCGGGCGAGGCCCGCCTCGCGCCGGCGACCCACGGCGGCAGATCGTCCGCTCGGGCCGGAATCCGGGCCCCGAGAGCCCCACTCCGGTACGGGAAGCACCGTATGCGCGCGTACGATC
>NZ_JBHZAV010000104.1:0-32899 GCF_042754445.1 Embleya sp. NPDC059213 | reverse complement strand
CACCGGCAATCCCCTTTTTTTGGTTGTTTGGGGGGCTCGTTTTTGTGTATATGAGCCCGGGCCGGGGTCCTCGGCGCTGTCGCGGCGAGGACCCGGGACACGTCCGTCAACGCCCTGTGAACCGCGGCTGCGTCTTGTTCAGGAATGCGTCCACCGCTTCTCGGTGGTCCGCGGACTTGCCGACACGGAGCTGAAGGGCGCTCTCCTTGGCGAGCGCACTCGCAATCGGTAGCGTGGCCGAGCACGCCAGCGCCTCCTTGATCGCGGCGAACGCCATGGTCGGCCCCGCCGCCAAGCGTCGGGCGAGGTCGTTTGCCGCCGTTGCGACGTCTTCGGCCGGCACGATCCGGTTGGCAAGTCCCAGCTCCAACGCCTGCGACGCCGAAATCGTCTCGGACAGCATCAACAACTCGATCGCCCGAGCGTGCCCCACAAGCCTGGGCAGGGTCCATGACGCTCCCGAGTCGGCGGCGAGCCCGATGCCCGCGAACGCCAGGTTCAACGTCGTGGTCTCGGCGAGGATGCGGAAGTCGCAGGCGAACGCGAGTGCCGCGCCGGCGCCTGCGGCCACACCGTTGACGGCCGCGATCACCGGCTTGCGCATGGTGGTCAGGGCCATGACCAGGGGGTTGTAGTGCTCGGCGACGGTGGCGAAGGCCGCCTGGGCGCTGCGGTTGAGCTGTTCACGGTGCTGCCGGAGGTCCTGCCCCACACTGAAGGCGCGTCCGGCGCCGGTGAGCACGACCGCCCGCACGTCCGCATCGCCGGCAGCCCGGGCCAGGGCATTGCGCAATGCCACCTTCGTCGCGTTGTCCAAGGCGTTGAGGGCGGCTGGTCGATCAATGGTCACCGTGGCTATGGCGTCCACGCACTCGTATCGGACGAACTCGGTCATGGCCGTACTCCTGGGTCGCGATGGCGCTTGGCGAGCCAACTCGTTCATTTCGAAGGGCGCGGCGCTGCCACGCGTGATGGATGGTCAGGTCGCTTGGATGCGCAGCCCGCCTTCGTCCTGGGCGTCGCGCAACTGGGTGTGGATGGTCATGCGGGTCCGGTCCGCGCGGAACAGATCGTGGGACAACTCGAAGCTGCCACCGTGGCGGTCCGCCGCCACCCGGACGACGGAGATCAGTGGCGCGCCCGGCTCGACCTCCAGCACCCGGGCTTCGTCCGCGGTGGCGGCGACGACCTCGATCTCCTCGGTGACGTCGGCGGGTGTGACGCCATAGTGCTCGGCGATGAGCTCGTACACGGATCCGCCGAGGGGGCGTTCGAGGAGGCCGGGGAAGTAATCGGCGACGAGTTGTGCGTGCTCGAGGCTGATCGGCCGGCCGTCGGCGAGACGAAGGCGTACCAGGTCGAACACAAGGTCGCCGGACGACAGGCGGAGCCGGCGGGCGGTGTCCTTGTCCGCCCCGCGCATCGCGGTGGACAGGACGTTGGTGCCGGCTTCGAAGCCCTGTCGGCGCAGGTAGGCCGGCACGCCGACGGCTGCGGAGAGGTTGCGTTCGGCTTTGCCGTGGCTGACGAATGTGCCGCCGCCGCGGCCGGGCACACGGCGCACGACGCCGCTTTGCTGCAGGGCGTCGAGTGCGTGCCGCAGGGTGGATCGGCTGACGCCGTACTGCTGGGCGAGGTCGCGTTCTCCGCCGAGCTTGTCTCCGGGTCGGAGCAGGCCGTTGCGGAGCTGCTCGAGGATGCGGCGGCGTACGTCCTCGGCGGTGCCGGGCGTCGGGGCTGAAGCTTCGTCATGTTCGATGGACACAACTATGGTTTACACCATTTCCGGATTCGGTTGCCTTCGGTACCCCCAACGGCCGTGCGGTCGCCGACGGAACCGGATGCGAGTGTCAGGCCTCTCGCTCCGAGGATTCCTCAAGCACCACGCGGCCGATCAGCGCGAACCGTTCGGGTGCCCGGACCTTCGTGTAGAGCGCGAGGACGACGCCGAGCACGGCGACACCGAGCACGAGGTAGGGGATCATCCGAAAGATCGTGGTCTGTGACGCGGCGCCGCCCGCCGTGTCAAGGTTTTGGAAGAGCAGGATCACCACGTAGATCATCGCGATGCCGCCCAGCAGTGGCGCCGCGAACGTGCGGAGCGGGTGGGCGGTCTCGGGGTGCATCCGCCGCACGTGGAAGTAGCCGATGACGGCTGCGGAGCTGAGGATCTGGACGATGAGGATGGCCATCGTTCCCAGGACGGACAGGACGACGAAGAGGTCGAGGTAGGGGTCCTTGCCGGCCAGCGCGAAGCCCAGGACCAGCGTCGCGGCGATCCCGCACTGGACGTAGCTGGCGACGTGGGGCGAGCCGTGTTTCGCGTGTGTGGCGCCGAGGGTGCGCCGAGTGCCGGGCACGATGTCTTCCCGACCGATGGCGTACAGGTATCTGGCCGCGCAGTTGTGGAACGCCATGCCGCAGGCGAACGAGCCGGTGACGAGCAGGATTTGGAAGAGGGTCACCGCCCAGTCGCCGAGCAGGACGCGCGTCGGTCCGAAGAGCAGTTCGGCCGGGGAGCCGCCGCCGGCTATGCGCACCGACTCGTCGAGACCGTTGGCGGCCACGACCATCCAGGAGACGAAGACGTAGAAGATCCCGACGCCGACGACCACCACCATGGTGGCGATGGGGACGATGCGCTTGGGGTCGCGGGACTCCTCGCCGTACATCGCGGTCGACTCGAAGCCGACCCACGACCAGAAGGCCATGAACAGGCCGAGGCCGACGCTTGCGCCGGCGACTCCCGAGGCGGCGTCGAAGGCGTTCAGGGGGTTGATCGCCTGCGGTACGAAGCCGTCCGGGCCGCCTCCGTCCACGAGTATCGCCACGGCGAGCGCGGTGAGGATGAGTACCTCCGAGACCAGGGCGAGGCCGAGGACCCTGCTGGTCAGGTTGATGTCGAAGTGCGACAGCACGGCGTTGAGCGCAAGCATGAGCAACGCGTAGAAGAGCCAGGGCAGGGAAACGCCGAAGAGGTCGGCCACGGTCTGCTTCGCGAAATAGGCGAACAGGCCGGTCAGCGACGCCTCGAACACGATGTAGGCGACCGTGGCGAGCAGTCCCGCGCACATGCCCGCGACTTGGCCGAGCCCGTGCGAGACGAAGCCGTAGAACGCGCCTGCCGCGGTGATGTGCCGCGCCATGGCCACGTAGCCCACGGCGAAGACGGTGAGCACGATGGTGGCCACGAGGTAGCCGGCGGGAGCGCCGGTGCCGTTGCCGAAACCCACGGCCACCGGCACGTTGCCGACCATCGCGCTGATGGGTGCCGCGGTGGCGACGGCCATGAACACCACGGCCACGAGACCGACCGCGTTGGGCCGCAGCCGCTGCATGTGTTCTTGCGGGTCATGCTCGGGCGTGGGAGGCGTCGTTCTCGAACCAATATCTGTCATTGCATCGACCTTTCAGAGGATACGGTCGGCATTTTGGTCGCCTGCGACGGAGTCCCTCTGGCAAATACTGCGTTTTGCGAAGATTCATCAGGGGGGTATCGGCGATGGTGCCACCGGTGCGCAAGGTCGGGCAAGACTTTCGCGGCATACGGTTGAGTTGTTGGTAGCGTTGACAACCGTTAAGCCAATCGGTACACATACGGTATGAACCAAAACGACGGCCTGGACGCGGTCCGCCGATCGAGGAAGGAGTGATGATGCGCGACTACGGCTTCGTCTCCTACGCGTCGAGAGACGACTTCTTCGATCGCTCCCGCGCCGCATGGAACCCCGGCAAGACGCAGTTCTGGCTGGACCAGGGCGTCGACCTCGTCATCGACCGCCGGGACGGGTACCACCTCTGGGACGCCGACGGCCGAAAACTGATCGACGCCCACCTCAACGGCGGCACCTACAGCCTCGGTCACCGACACCCCGAACTGGTCGCGGCCATGAACGAGGCGATGACCCATTACGACGTGGGGAACCACCACTTCGCGTCGGTCGCCCGCACCGCGCTGGCGGAACGCCTGCTCGCCACCTGCGACGGCAACATGGGCAAGGTCATCTTCGCCGCCGGCGGAGGCGAGGCGATCGACATCGCGCTCAAGACCGCCCGGCACGCCACCAAGCGCCGCAAGATCGTGTCCATCCAAAACGCGTTCCACGGCCACACCGGACTCGCCGTCAACGCCGGCAACCCGCGGTTCTCACGATTGTTCCTGGTCGACGAGCCGTCCCAATTTCCCCAGGTCGACTTCAACGACCTGTCCGCGATGGAGTCGGCGCTGCGGGGCGGCGACGTCGCCGCGGTCCTGGTGGAGACGGTGCCGGCCACCTACGGCTTCGTGATGCCCGAGCCGGGATACCTCGCCGGGGTCAAGGACCTGTGCGAACGGTACGGGACCGTCTACATCGCCGACGAGGTGCAGACCGGGCTGATGCGCACGGGCGAGATGTGGGGCATCTACAAGGCCGGAGTCTCGCCGGACATCCTGGTCACGAGCAAGGGCACCGCGGGAGGCCTCTACCCCCTGGGCGCGGTCATCGTCGCCGACAAGGTCGCGGGCTGGCTGGACGAGGACGGCTTCGGCCACATCTCGACCTTCGGCGGGGCCGAACTCGGCTGCATCGTCGCCATCAAGGTCCTGGAGATCTGCGGGCGCCCCCAGACCAAGGCGACCGTCGCCTCGATCGCGGCCCGTCTGGACCGCGGCCTGGCCGACATCCGGTCCGATCATCCGGACTTCTTCGTCGGCATCCGACAGAACGGCTTGGTGATCGGCCTGGAATTCGACCACCCCGTAGGCGCCCAACTCGTCATGCGAGCGCTGTACGAGAACGGCGTCTGGGCCATCTTCTCCACACTCGACACCCGTGTCCTCCAGTTCAAGCCGGGGTTGCTCATGTCTCCTGAACTCGTCGACGACCTGCTCGAACGCCTCCATACGGCAGTCGGCCAAGCCCGCAACGCCGCACGCGTCGCCTCCGGGCAGGCCGCGTGAGCGCCCAGCCGGCCCAGGCCCGCGCGACGGCTTGGGGCCCGGATCCGGCCGCACAGGCTCGAACCCTGCTGGAGCGCGCGCGGTGGGCGGCCGACGAATTCGCCTCATTCGACCGCGCCCGGGTCGACCGCATCGTTCGAGCCGCCGCGCAGGCCGGGCACGACAACGCTGCCCGCTACGCCGAGTGGGCGGTGCGGGAAACCGGGTTCGGCGTGGTCGCGGACAAGATCACCAAGAACGAGGCGTGCTCGCTGGGTCTCCTGGCGCGCTACGGAGACGAAGACCACGTCAGCGCCCGCCACGACGCGGACGCCAAGATCCTTGAAGTCCCCCGCCCCGCCGGCGTCGTCGTCGCGCTGACACCGTCGACCAACCCGGTGTCGACCGTCTACTTCAAGGTCATGCTCGCCCTGATGACACGGAACGCCATCGTCATCAGCCCGCACCCCGCGGCCAAGGCTGCCAGCGCGGACGCCGCCCGCACGCTCCATGCGGCGGCCGTGGCGGCGGGAGCACCCGCCGACGTCGTCCAGGTCGTCGACGAACCGACGATCCCCCTGGTGGACGCCCTCATCACCGATCCCGGCTGCAGCATCGTGCTGGCGACCGGGGGAACGCCCATGGTGCGTGCCGCCTACGGCTCGGGGAACCCCGCCCTCGGCGTCGGGCCCGGCAATGTGCCCGTGCTCGTCGACGCCACGGCGGACCTCGTCGCGGCTGCCCAACGCATCGTCGCCAGCAAGGCGTTCGACAACTCCCTGCTGTGCACCAACGAATCGGTGCTGCTGGCCGAAGACTCCATAGCGGCGGACCTGTTGCGCGCACTCGACAAGGCCGGCGCGCATGTGTGCGACCCGGTCGAGCGCGACCGCCTGAGGGCCTGGCTCTACCCCGAGGGCCGCCTCCGCACCGCCGCCATCGGCCGGGACGCCGCCTGGATCGCCGAGCAGGCCGGATTCCGCATCCGCCCGGGCAAGCGTGTGCTCGTCGCGCCGTTCGAGCGCCCCTTCGAAGAACCCCTCACACAGGAAAAGCTGTGCCCCGTCCTGGGATTCCACCCGGTATCCGACGCGGCCCACGGCATCCGGCTGGCTCGGCTGCTGCTGCGCCGGGGCGGACGCGGACACTCCGCCGCCATCCACAGCAGCGATCGCGCCGCCATCATGGCGTTCGGAGCGAACGTGGAAGCCATGCGCATCAGCGTCAACGTCGGCGCCAGCCTGGGCAGCTCGGGATTCGAGACCAACCTCGCACCGACGATGACCATCGGCACCGGGTTCGTGGGCCGCAGCTCGCTCGGCGAGAACCTCGAACCCCGCCACCTCGTGCAGTACACACGTGTCGCGTACAACCGTGACGCCGACGTCGCGTTCGACGACTTCACCGGCCTCCAGCCGTGGACCGCCCGGCCCACGTCGCCCGCGGCACGCACGGCCACACGCGACACCGCCCGGCCGGGTGGTGCGGCCCAGATTCCCGACAGCCGGGTGGGCCGTCAGGAACTCGACCTGCTGCGCGAAGAAATCCGCCGGCTCGTCCGCACCGAGCTGCAAAGCGTGCTGGGAGCCCACCATGGCTGAACTGCGCTCGTTCATCTTCATCGATCAACTCCAGCCACAGACCATGTGCTATCTCGGCACGTTCGTGCGAGGCAGCCTGCCCCGCACCAACATGTCGGCGCAGATCATCGAAGTCGCCCCCGGCCTGGACATCGAGCCGCTGACCGACGTCGCACTGAAATACGCCGATGTTCAGGCCGGCATCCTGGTCGTCGAGCGGCAGTTCGGCTACCTCGAAATCCACTCACGATCCACGGACGCCGTGCGCTCGGCCGCCGACGCCATCCTGCAGGCACTGGGCGCGGATCCGTCCGCCGTGCCCACCCCGACCATCCTGGCCGACAAGACCATCACGAGTATCGATCCACGGCACGCCTTCCTGATCAACCGGAACAAGTCCGGCTCGATGGTCCTGCCGGGCGAGTCACTCTTCACCCTCGAAGTCACCCCGGCGGCATACGCGATCCTCGCCACGAACCAAGCCGAGAAGGCCGCCGACATCAAGGTCGTGGACTACCGCATGATGGGCGCCACCGGGCGCGTCTACCTCAGCGGCACCGAATCCGACGTCCGCATGGCCGCGGAGGCCGCGCGCGAAGCCGTGCGGGCCAGGCCATGAACAGCACGCCGCCGGCCATCGGCTTGTCGACCGTCGGGACCTCATGGGACCAACTGCGCGGCCTCGTCGCCGAGGCGGTCCGCGAAGCGGTCGCCGAATTGACCGCCGCACCGAATCACGAGAGTTCACCGCCTTCTCCCACCGCCGCACCGACCACCGTCGAGCCGGACAACCGCCCCGTGGTACTTCGGGACGACGCGGACCTCGCGAGTTTCGTACGACTGCTGCTCGATCTCGCCGCAACACCCGGGGGACGCGCAGCCCTCGACGACCGCAGGATCCGGTTCCGGCTCGACAACGGTGACCCTGCCCGTACCGACAATGGCGAGCCTGCACAGACACAGGGCGTCCATCGGATCGAGCGTGGCGCCGTCGGCGAGGCCGTGGTCACCGCGGCGGCTGCCGCCGGACAACACATCGTCGCCGGCCCCCGCGCCGTCATCACCCCCTTGGGGCGGGACACGGCCCGCAGGCTCGGCGTTCGGATCGACCGGGAGGAGGCCTGATGCGCATCGGCACCGTCACCGGATCCGTCTGGTCGACCCGACGCGTCGCCGGCGTCCCGTCGGGCGCGTTCCTGACCGTGGAATTCGACGCACCGCCGGAGCTGATCATCGCGTTCGACGTCCTGGGAACCGGCGTCGGGGAACGCGTACTCGTGGCCCAAGGCATGAGCGCCGCCCGCCGGTTCCCCGACAACGCCCCGATCGACGCCTTGATCATCGGATCCGTCGACGAGACTTCCACCACCCACCGCAACTCCTGAACACGAAAGTTGGGACCCTCATGTCCGACGCCATCGGAATGATCGAAACCCGCGGCTACGTCGCGGCGTTCGCCGCCGCAGACGCCATGGTCAAGGCCGCGAACGTGACCATCATCAGCCGCGAGGAGGTCGGCGACGGCCTGGTCGCAGTCGTCATCAACGGCGACGTCGGCGCCGTCAAGGCCGCCGCCGACGCCGGTGCGGACACCGCCGCCCAGGTCGGCGAACTCGTCTCCGTCCACGTCATCCCCCGCCCCCACCCCGAAGTGAACCGACACTTCAACGGTGGCGGAACCACCAACGGCTGAGCGCCATGACAACCACCTCCGACGAGCCGACGGCGGGCGCCCCACGGCGGCGCCCCCGCGCGGCGGCACAGGACCGCACACCGGCCCAGTCCGCCGCGCCGCCGACCGAACTCCGCGTACACCTGACCCTGCGCAGCCTTCAGCGGCAGTTCGCCGCGTACTTGGGGACCCCCACTCGAGCGCGCGGCTATCCGCCTCTGGAAGGCGACCACGCCCTGATCATCGAAGTGGCCCCGGGGCTGGCCATCGAGCGTGTCATCGACCTGGCACTCAAGGCGGTGCCCGCCGCGGAGCCCGGGCTGCTCTTCGTGGAACGCCAGTTCGGCATCCTTGAACTGCACACCAAGAACACCGATGACCTGGAGCGCGCCGGCGCCGCCATCCAGGCCGGGATCGGCCGCGCCCCGTCCGACCAGCTCAAGCCCCGCGTGTTGTACACCGACGTGATCGAGAACGTCACCGACCAGCACGCGGTCATCTTGAACCGCACCCGACAGGCATCCATGATCCTGCCGGGGCAGACGCTGCTGGTGATGGAGATGACCCCCGCCCTGTACGCGGCCCTGGCGGCGAACGAGGCGGAACGCGCGGCGCCGAAGAACACCCTGGTCGACGTGCAGATGATCGGCGCCGCCGGACGCGTCTACATCAGCGGCACCCTGGAAGGGGTCACCACTGCACGCCACGCGATCGACGTGGCACTTTCGGCCATCGAAGGACGTGACCACTGAACCGACGACCCAGTCCCCCGACTCCACCGACCCTCCGACTGCCCGCGCCCCAGGAGAAGGCATGTCCCCCGAAAGACCCGGGTTCGACCGCGACGACACACCCGGTGCCGTCTCCGCTGAACCGTACGACTCCCTGGCACGCCGTGTCCTGCCCGCCTACGGCATCGACCGCGACACCCCGCTCGAACTGCTGAACCTCTCGGAGAACGCGACCTATCGCGTGCACGCCGGGCCGGGCTCGGCCCCACGCATCCTGCGTGTGCACCGCCCCGACTACCACTCGGCCGCCGAGATCCGGTCCGAACTGGCCTGGGTCGAGGCACTCCGCAACGACACCGAGATCGCCACCCCGGAGCCGATTCCTACTCTGGACGGCCGTCTCGTTGTCGGCGTCGAGCCGCTCACCGCCGGGGGGCAGCGGCGCCATGCCGTCCTCTTTCACCTCATCCCCGGTGACGCTCCGGACGAGAACGTGCCCGCTCCGCAGTTCGAACGGCTGGGAGAAATCACCGCGCACCTGCACCGGCACGCCGAAACGTGGACGCCTCCCGCCGGGTTCACGCGGATGCGCTGGGACCTCGCCACGACGCTCGGCACGCGCGCGCACTGGGGACGGTGGTGGGACGGGCCCGGCGCCACCGGCGAGGTCCGCCGGGTGCTCGCGGACACGGAAGCGATCATCCAACAACGGTTGCGGCGATACGGAACCCGCGCGAGCCGATTCGGGTTGATCCACGCCGACCTCCGGCTGGCCAACCTTCTCGTGCACGGCGACCGGACCGCCGTGATCGATTTCGACGACTGCGGTTCCGGCTGGTTCCTCTACGACTTGGCCGCCGCCCTCACCTTCCTCGAAGACACCCCGCAGGTCCCCGACCTCATCGACAGCTGGCTCACCGGCTACCGGCGGGTCCGCGCGCTCACCACCGAAGACGAGAACGAGATCCCCACCTTCATCATGCTTCGACGCCTGATGGTCGTCGCCTGGCTGGGCTCACACCCCGATACCGACCTCGCTCGGGCCAAGGGCGCGGGGTTCACACGCGCGAGCGCCGAACTCGCGGACCGATACCTCGGTACACAAAACCGATGGTGGCGCGCCCGCCGGCCGACAACCATCGACCTCGGCACCGCGGAATGATCGAGTCCACCACCCCAAACACCCCAGGAGCATTCATGAAACTCCCATCCGTGGACGGCCGCCGTGTCGTCGTCACCGGCGGCTCGAAGGGCATCGGCAAAGGAATCGCCGCCGTCTTCGCCCGATCCGGAGCCCACGTGGTCATCACCGGCCGCAACGCCGCCGACGTCCACGCGACCGCGACGGAACTCACCGCCACCGGTGGGAAAGTCATCGGCATCGCGGCGGACGTCGGCGACCCGGCGGCGATCTCGCGGCTCGCCGACGACGCGGTCGAGGCGCTGGGTGGTGTCGACGTCGTCTGCTGCAATGCGGGCATCTTCCCCAACGCTCGGCTGACCGACCTCACCGCCGAGCGCATCGACGAAGTCTTCGACGTCAACCTGCGTGGCACCATGCTCACCGTGACGGCCTTCCTACCCGCCTTGCGGAGCAGCTCGTACGGTCGCGTCGTGGTCACCTCGTCCATCACCGGACCCGTCACCGGCTACCCCGGCTGGAGCCACTACGCGGCCAGCAAAGCCGGACAAATGGGCTTTGTGCGGGCCGCAGCCCTGGAGTTGGCCCCCCAGGGCATCACGATCAACGCGTTGCTCCCCGGCAACGTCCTCACCGAGGGCGTGACGGAACTCGGTCCCGGCTACGTCCGCGACATGGCCCGGTCCATTCCGATGGGCAGGCTCGCGACGAGCGAGGAGATCGGCCACGCGGCGTTGTTCCTGGCCTCCGAACACGCCGGGTTCATCACCGGCCAGGGGCTGATCGTCGACGGCGGCCAAGTGCTCGCCGAGTCGCTGGACGCGATCACCACCACCGGCGCCTGACGAACGTCTGACAAACGCCTGACGAACACAACCAACGGCCCGCCCGGCACCGGGCCGCCACCCGTGCACGCCCGCCCGGCTCCATGCCGCCCGACCGCGCCACCGGCCTCCGCCCACCCGGCGATGGTCGTGGTGTGGGTGGTGGGAGCGGGTGTCGGAGCCGGGCGGGTCGGCTCGGCGGTGGGCCGGCAGCACAACAGGAACGCCGTCCGAGTGGCCGTCGGAGTCGCGTTCGGCGAGGAGGTCGAGCGGCCGGGGTGGAACTCGACACCAGGCTGCGCATCGTCGCGTGGTGTTGTCGGGGTGTCGGGCGAGGCGGGTGGGGTGGTTGTCGTTCCTTCTCGTGACCTTGTTACCGGGTCTGTGACAGCGGTGTCGTGGTGCGACAACTCGGGTGTCCCCGGGTCCGGCCGACGCGGTGATCTGCACCGACCGGCCGATCACCACCGGGGCGCCGAAAAGGCCGAGCCCCGCGAGTCCGGTCCCGTTCGGCTACGTCTTCGTTGCACCGGCGCACTCCTCGAAGTTGCCGTACGGGTCGTGCCGCTCGACGAGTCGCCGGCCGAGGGGTGGCGGGTGACTCGTGCGCGGTGCTCGCCGTGCGCAAGACTGTTCGCTCCATGACACCTGCCGAGGAGCAAAGATGTCACGTGTGAGGAAGACCGTACCCGCGGCGATACTGGCGGCTTTGGCGCTGTCGGGCATGGGAGCCACACCCGCAACAGCGATCGGAGGCTTACTCCCCCACCCCGGGCCGGATGGTCTGGTGTGGGTGGAGGAGAGCACGGGGGACGGTGGTGTCGTATCAGGGGGCGCCTGGGAACAACTGCCGACCATACTCACCGTCGCCTGTGAGGGCGGCGGCAGCGTGGCAGTGACGATGCACTCCCGGGACGCGGAGGTGGCCGCGTTCACCGTGGATTGCCCCGCCGGCGCCATCGGCATGAACTCGGCGACCATGGATCCGGGCATCGTGCGGTCGGGGTCCTTCACCGTGGGGGTCGACGCCTCGGCACAGGCACTGCGATGGGCGCTGACGGTAACCCAACCGGAGTAGCAAACGCCGTCGGTCGGCGGGCGTTGCCCGGGCCGCCGGAGAACGGTCTGGTGACCCGCTGCCCGCCGACACGCGCGCTACGGCGGCCAAAGATGGTCGTCGTCCCACCGACTTCCGCGACGCGATCGGGTTCACCGACACGTGGCGTCCGCGTCCGGATGTGTCGAAGTCGATCCGGCCAAAGGGCGATCCGGTCGGCTTGCTCGTGGCGGTCTGTCGGTGCCGATGGCGGGTCATCGGTCGAAGGCAATGGGGAAGGGGCATTTCCCATCGGCGAACTCGCCACGCTCGCACCGGTAGCGCTCGAGCGGGAATCGGTATCGACCACATCATCGGAGATCCCAGACGGTCGCCTCGATGTTCATTTCGGAAGGACCGGGCATGTCGATCACCTTGATGTAGCCGAGGCGACCGTCCAGGGTCTTGAGACAGGCCATGGAGCCCGCTCGAACGGTCAGCGCGCCGCGAGCCAACCGGGTGCTCATGGCGGAGCATTGCTGATGGTTCGGCGGAGCGCCGCCGTCCCACGCGGCGATCGCGGGGGCGACCACCCGACCGGGGTGACAGTCGCATTCGAGGCCGAGGTCGCCGATGACCGCGTTGGCCGGCGGAACACTGTCGAGCCACCAACCCGTGGGCGCTCCGTTGCTGTAGAGAAGGAGCGTGCCGTGCCAACGCTCGCGAACGGTGGGCGGCGCAGTCGGATCGGACGGCGCCGAGGAGGTGGGTGCCGGGCGGGGGGGCGTGGAAGAGACGACGGACCGTGGCGGGGTCCGGTCGGGGGTGGGTGAAGTGGGGACGGACGGCGTCGGGTTCGGGTCGGCGGCGGGCGAAGTGTAGGTCGAGGAGGGCGACCGGACCGATTCGTTCGTCGCGTCGTGCCGCGAGCCCGTGGTCGCCGCGTTCGAGAGGAGAAGAATCCCCAGTCCCAGCACGACTGCGATCACCCCGACGACGGCCGCGCGAAGCCGTATCGCGCGGCTCTGTCACGGGTCCCGAGGGAGGAGCACCTCGGCGGGCGGCCCGTCGAGGTGGGCGCGATTGTGGACCCAGGGGCGTCGGGTGACGGCGTTCTGCCCGAACTGCTGCGGTGCCGGGCAGCCCTGCTCGCGCAGACGGTCGTGTACGTGTCGCCAGATCCGGTCCACGCTCAGGGTCGGCCCCGCCCCATGGATCCCGTTCTCCGAGACGTCCATGAGGGCCCGGTGAAGTCGGGGTGCCCGCCGAGGGGCCCACTGTACGTCCGCCCCCGGCTCACCCGCACGGTTTCCGCGACGGCAACGCGACGTCGAGCAACGGACCGGCCGAAGGGGCCGATACATGCCATCCCAATCCCCTGTCGGCGACACGGATACCAGCCGAAGACGCTCCATCAGTCCGGGGACTTGCTCCCGGAAGGTCTCCCGCCGACAGCCCGGGACCGGGCAGACCAAGCGTCGCACCCGGATGTCGACACGAAGGGCCGTCGGCCGGACGAGCACGAGATCGCGGTCACGGTCACGGTCACGGTCACGGTCACGGTTTGGGAGCCCGGGGCGGCGGCTTTTTGTTTCAGGGCCGGAAAACACGCTGCCCGCTCGTCGGCGCGGCGACCGCGACGTGACCTGCCCGGCGTATGGTCACAGACCCGGCGCACCCCAGACCGGAAACCACCGGGACAGGTCGGATTCGAGCCGCAGATCGTCGGTGACCGCCGCGTTGACCTGGAGCTCCAGCGCGGTGTCGCGCTTCTCGTGTACGCCCGGCACCGGTGCGAAGGGGTAGAAGGTGCCGCGCTTGTACAGGTAGACCAAGGCGAGCCGGCGGCCGTCGGGATGCCCGAACGCGGCCAGTGAGCACAGCAGTTGCGGACCGAAACCGCCGTCTTCGAGCGCGATGTTGATCGCGTGCAGATCGGTCACCAGGGAGCCCACGTCCTCGGGCGAGCGCTCGGCGAGCAGCCACGTGTACCCGTACTCGTCCCGGCTGCTCCGAAGCCCGTCGACCAGCTCGTTCAGGTCGCGCAGCACCTGGTCGAACGCACCGCCCTCGACGGTGGCGAAGCACACCGACCCGGTGCCGGTGGGCCGGAACTCGGCGGCGATCTCCAGGGTGATGGCCGCCGAGGGCAAGCCGAACAATTGGTCGAGATCGGGCTTGACCGGCCTGCTTCGACCGAAGACCGAGTCGAACAGCCCCATCAGGCGGCACCGCCGAGTTCCGCGCTGATCCGGCCCAGTTGCTCCAGGCGCCGTTCGAGCGTCGGGTGGGTCGCGAACAGGTTCGCCAGGCTGTCCTTGGAGGCGATAGCCGGCGCGAAGAAGAACGCGTTGAACGGCTCGGCCCGGCGCAGATCGCGGGTCGGGATCCGGGCCATGGTGCCGCTGATCTTGGTCAGCGCGGAGGCGAGCGTGGATGGTCGGCCGGTGAGCAGTGCAGCCGAACGGTCGGCGCACAGCTCGCGGTAGCGCGACAGGGTCCGGATGAGAACGAAGCTCAGCGTGTACACCACCACGCTCACCGCGGTCACGACCCCTATCAGGACCGCGGTGTTCTGGTCACGGCGCATCCCGCCGAAGAGGCCGAACTGCACACCGACGCGGGTGAGCAACCCGGCCAGGACACCGAGGAAGGATGCGATCGTCATCACCGCGACGTCCTTGTGGGCGACGTGCGAGAGCTCGTGCGCCAGGACGCCTTCCAGCTCGGCCGGCTCCAGGCGGCGGAGCAGTCCGGTGGTGGCGCACACGACCGTGTTCTTCCGGTTGCGGCCGGTAGCGAAGGCGTTGGGCACATCGGAGTCTGCGACCGCCACGCGCGGCTTGGGCATGTCGGCGAGGGTGCACAACCGATCGACCACGCCGTGCAGTTCCGGCTGCTCCTCGGGGGTGACCTCGCGGGCGCCCATCGCGAACGCCGCGAGTTTGTCGCTGAACCAGAACTGTGCGACGAAGAGACCGCCGATCAACACGACCGCGAGCGGCCAGGCCCGGCCGAGCATCACCACCAGCGCGCCCACGAAGACCACATAGAGCAGGCCGAGCAGAAACATGGTGACGAGCATGCGGCGCACCAAGCCGCGATCGGTGGCGAATCGGGTGCCGGCGCTGGTCCTGGTCATCGATTCCTCCCTCGTGGGGGACCTGGTGGCGGGCCTCGCGGATGGCCCGGATGGGTGAATAAGGTAACGAATCGGGTCCTACTTTGATTCTCCCTCGCCGGCGGGCTCGGCGGGCGAGGCGCGCCGGCGGCGGGTGAGGGGCGGCACGCCCGGATGCGGATCGGGCAGGTCGCCGTCCCGTTCGGGATCTGGGCCCGCCACGCCATGTGGCTCCCGACCGCCGGGCAGGAGCATGTGGCTCTGCTCGCGTCGAGCGGCCGAGCCTGCCCGGGCTGCCGCAGGTTGTCCTCGGCCGGGCCCGCCACCCGACGCTGTTGCGCCGCCGCGAGGGCATCGCCGACGCCCTCCCCCGCGCGCAGGCCGTCACCGCGACCTGGTGGGACGCCCATCGGCCGCAGGAGAAGACATCGCCGTGGTGCCTGCGACGACTTGCCGACGCCAACTGTGGGAGGGACTTGGCACACCGCCTCGCCCGGACGTGGTCACCTGCAGTAAGCCTTGATTGGTGCGGCCGACCTGGCGGCCTGCTCGATCTTCGCGCAGTGGGCTGCCCGGGCTTCCTCGTCGATCTGCTGCTCGTGTTCGGGGCGCAGCCCGGTCCGGCCGTCGAGGCCCTCGCGCAGGATGTCGGCGTGCCCGGCGTGCCGGTTGGTCTCGCCGAGGACGTGGACCATGATGGCGAACAGGTTCGTGTCGACATAAGTCTCCGGCCACCACGGCACGTGGCCGGGGGCGTCGAGGGGGAGCTCGTTGATCGTCGCGTCCGAGTGTTCCCACGTGCGCCGGTAGAACCCGATGATCTGATCGCGGGTCTCGTCCTCGGCGGCCCACTGATCGCTGCCGTCGGAGTCCTGCCACCGGGGCAGCGGTTCCGGGGAAGGGCGGTCGAAGACCTCGCCGAAGTACCTGGCCTCGACGGTGGCCACGTGTTTGACCAGGCCGAGGAGGTTGGTTCCGGTCGCCGTCAAAGGTCGGCGGGCGTCGTATTCGGACAAGCCGTCGAGTTTCCAGAGCAGCGCCTTGCGGTCCCGCCGCAGTCTGCCGTGCAGGTTGTCCCTCGCGAATTCATCGATCATGCGGCATGAGCCTGCCATGGCCCTGTTCTCGTATGGCTACCGCCGGGTGGCGTATAGCGCCGAGTGACTACTTGGGGTTGCGGTCGCGCTGGTGGAGGACGGCGAAGTCGGCGTGCGCGGTCTCGACGGCTTCGGGATACGTCTGCGTCTTCTCGTGTTCGGCGAGGGCCCGGGTTCGGGTACCGGCGCGGCGTCCGGGTCGCGGGTGTCTTCGGCTTCGCCGCTGCCACGCGCGAGCGGATGGCGCCCCGACCCGGACCACGAACACGGGCACGGCGTCGGCGCCTTCTATTGCGCCGAAGTGGAGATGCGCCGCAACGACCACGAACGTCCCCGCGCCGAACGCGCCCTGATCACGATGTCAGTGGTTTTGGACAGCAAGTGTCAGTGCGTTGGACACGGCTGATATCAGTGGATCCGGGTCAGTGCGGGTGCCATGGGTTGTCCCGACGCGTCGGAACTCTTCGACCTCCCCCGCCACGACCGCCCCGGGGTCGTCGCCGAGGACCCGGACACCGCAGCGCCGACCACCGCTTGCCGACCGCGCCCGCGAAGTTGCCCAAGGGTGGCGGGGGTCGGCGGTCCGGGCGGCCCTGCTTGGCTGGGGTCGTGAACCCGCTCGCACTGCTCCTCGACCAGGCACCCGCGTCGATCACCGGTGCCGTATTGCGCCGCATCGATCCGCGGCTGCGGGCGGAACTGTTCGCGAGGCCATCGCGCGTGGGAGAGGCCGCCGGGGCGTACCTCGTGGCGCACGGCGACGTCGACGAGCGGGCGTGGCTCGCGGGCAATCCGGGGGCGACACCGGAGACGCTGTCGGATCTGGCCCGCGCCCCGGAGCCCGCGGTCGCCGCAGGGGTGTTCGCAAACCCGGCTTCCCCCCGTGAGGCGCGGCTGCGGGTGCTGACGCGGGTCGTGGCCGCGACGCCGCTCCGCGAACTCCTGTACAACGAACTCGACCACCGGCAGATCCGCCGCCGCGACGCACTGTTCGAACGCGTCTGCGTGCTGGTCGAGTCCGACGACCCGCGCGTGGTCACCAGGGCGTTCGACCGGCTCGCCGAGCACGGGGCGAGACGGCCGTGGCTGTCGGGCGTACTTCTGCGCGGCTGCCTGAGCCTGCTGTGTACGGCAGGACCCGCCGCGGTCACCGCCGCGCTGCCGCGCGTACTGCCGCAGGCGACGGGCACGCCGTCGGACACGGTGGCCGCGGCCCTCGCCGCACCGACCGACGCCGCGCTGGTGACGCGTGCGCTCGACGAGTTCACGGGCATGCCGGCCGTCGTCGCACGGCTGCGCGACGAGAAGAACCTCCCCGGCGCCGCGGCGATGTTGCTGGCCCCGCGCGGTCCACTGGACTGGGACCTCGTCCTGCGCGAGCACCGGAGACTGCCGTGGTCCGAGTACGTGCGCATGGCCTTGGCCATGCAACCGGGGTGCCCACTCGAACTGCGGGCGTACCTGCCCGCGAGCTCGTCGCGCCACCCCGTCACCGAGTGGGTCGACGCGGACCCGGCCACCGGGCGGATCGTGGGTTCGCCGGTCTTCCGGGACGACCGTTCCAACGCGAGCGTCAGGCGCGCTCACACCCGCGGCACCCTGTCCGCGGCCGTCATCCTCCGCCACGGCGCCCCGGCGAGGAACGCCCTACGGGCCCTGGACCAGCGCGACACAGAACGGTACGCCGACACCCGTACGGCCCTGCGCGCGCTGACCCGGCCTGCCCTGGGCGACCGCACCGAGGCGTGGGCGGTGGCGCTGGCGCTGCTGCCGGACTTCACCGGGCCGTTGCCCCACCTGCTGATTGCGGCGGACGGGATCACCGCCCCACGGCGCTGACCCGGACGTCCGCCGCCGGCATGAAATGGGTCCCCGGACTCGCGACATCGGCTTCCTGGCCTCGGTGTGCAGGCGCAGAGCCGTTCGAGGAGCACGTGTCCGACCGGTTCGCCGTGAGTCACCGATCGGGTGGGGCCACGACGACAAGGCGATCGCAAACAGATACCGAACACCGCTGACACTTGGTCCTGCGAAATCCGCTGTCAAGTTCACGTCGGCCGGCAGTCTGCGAGAACGGACAGCGGACGTTCGCCGGTTCGGGAGGCAACGGGCATGGCGGGCGAGTCGAAACGCTCACGGGTTTCGACCGCATGACTGGCACTGCGAAGCCGCTGATGGAGGTGCTCGTGGCCGAGGTCGCCGAGTGACTAACGTTCCCTGCCATGACGAGGACCACGCCCCCGCGCCCCATCGATGTCGAGGCGCTCTTCCCGGAGCTTGCCGCCTATCGGGGCACGACCACACGGCTCCACCCGCGTCCGGGCAGCCCGCAGATTTCGGCTAGCTCGGTGGGTGGTCCGATGTTGTGGCCGGCGAACGAGCCGTGGCCGGTGTGCAGTGAGGCACACAGCCGCGGGCGCGGCCAGCGCCCGGTCGACATCCACCGCTACCGGCGGGTACTGGCCACCGCGTGGGCCCTCAACCGGGCCCCCGACCCGGAGGAACGGGAACTGCTGAAGGCGCTGCACCGCGAGCACCGGATCTCCGAGGCATCGGAAACGGATCCGCTGCCGATGATCGGCCTGGCCCAGCTGTATCGACGGGATGTCCCGGACCTCCCGACCGGGCCGGGCGGCTGCGATCTGCTCCAGGTTTTCTGGTGCCCCTTCAAGGCCCACGGCCCGGACCGGTACGACCTGGCCCTGCACCTGCGCCGGCGGCGGTCGTCAGAGGTTGGCGAGGTGCTGACATTGCAGCCGCAGCCTCCGGTCGTCGAATCGGAAGGGTTCGTTCCCGAGCCCTGCGTCCTGCACCCGGAGCAGGTGGTCACCTACCCGTTCGCCGACCCCGACTTCCTGCCCGAGGATCTGTGCGCCCGGATCGAAGCCTGGGACGCAGCCCAGGAGGAGGCCGAGCAATCGACCGACGAGAGCGCCGCCGGGCCGACCGGCTACCAGTACGACCTGTCCATCCCGCCCGGCTGGCGCGTCGGCGGCTTCGCCTCCTGGCACGCCACCGACCCATACCCCATGGATTGCCGGACCTGCGGAACACCGATGCGTCTCCTGCTGACCATCGACAGCTTGGAGTGGGACGGCGGCAGCCGCAGCTGGAAGCCGCTGGAAGACCGCCTGCCCGCCCACCGGTGCGCCATGCCCACCGAGGTGACCGCCGGCCGCTTCGGCGAACTCAACGTCTTCGCCTGCCCCACCACTCCCGACCATCCGCACCGCTGGAGCATCCAGTAGCTCGGGGACGACGGCCCCGTGCCCGGTTCGGCACTCCGCCCATCGGCGAGCACGGGTGCTGTCGGATCACCACCCAACGCCCCCGCATCGGCGAACTCCATCGTGAGATCCGCGACTTGGAACCGCGTGGAGCGAGGATGCCGTCCAGCGGATCACCACCGAGAACACCACCTCAACCAGCAGCTCCGCCGGATCACCGCCCGCAAACCGTGCCCTCGACGAGCGACTCAAGGCCGTGATCGCTGCAGAACCAGTCCACGACCATGCACCATCCGTACGCGCGGGAGGCGTTCGCACGGGGGCGCGCCCCCGGAAACCCTGGGGGAACGAGTCGCCGTCCGGCGGTGGTTTCGGCTGTCCGGGCGGGCGTCGCGAGGGCCGAGCGACGTGATGGTTGGTCCATTGGGGTGACCCGACGCCGACCCGGCCCTCGGGGCGTGTGGGAGCCGGCAGGTTGGGAGCGTGTCCCCCGGGCCGCAAGGGCCCGGGCGTCGAATCGAAAGGCAGCAACCCATGAGGCTCCGCACGTCGTTGGGCACCGCGTTCGCCGCGGCGACCCTGGTCCTGGGCACCGGCGCGGTCACCGCCCACGCGGCTCCCTTCGGGGACGAGATCGAGTACGAGGTCGTCGACGAGGCCACCGGCCAGACCACCACTGGCACCGCCACCCCCTCTCCGCTTCCCGCGCAGGCACCCACCGCGAAGGCCAGTGGTTGTTCGGGGGAGTCGTTCTCCGGCCGACGCGCCACGATCACCTGCAACTACCCGAACTGGTACGGCTACCTCGGCTGCAGCAACGGCAACTTCTACAGGAGCCCGAACAAGCACGGGAAGGCCACGATCAGGTTCGTCTGCCCGCCGAACACCACGGCCAGGAGCATCGCCATCTACACGTACTGAGCCCGGGCCCGTCGTCGAACACCTCGGCCCACCTCGCGCACGCCCCACCACAGCGAATACGCCGGGCGACAGGAGCAGGGCCCGCCGGGTCGGGCGCCCGTCGTGGAGGCCGTCGAGGGCGCCGATGCGGGCGGGGTGTTCGGCAGTGCGCAGCATCGGGCCGGCCCGTTGCCACAGGTCCGTCAGGAAGGGTGTAGGGGCGGCCGGCGGCGATGCAGGCGCATTCCTGGTCGGTGATGCCACGTACCGCGGACAGGGCCGCGCGCACGCCCCAGGTTCCGCTGGTGGTTCGTTCGAGGGTGTGGCCGGGGTGGGAGTGGTTGACGTCGACGGGCAGGATCGGCACGCCGCTTGGCGTTCGACGGCCCCGATCGGCGCGTTCACGAACTCGCCAGTCGGCCCCGCCGGGCACCGACTCACACGGTGGAACGTCCCGCGGGGCCTCTGGCGTCGTCGTCGGGGGGGAACAAGAGCGATCAGGGTTGAGTCGACGCTTTCACCTGTACGGGTACCGAAGTACGTCGGGAATGCTACGGCTTGTAGGTGTTGCCGCCCGTATCCTTGACGGACTTGCACGTGCGGCCGGTGTCCGTCCCCGAGGAAACGGCCGGCGCCTTCTTGTTGTAGTAGTTCACGCTGTAGGTGTTGCCCGAGAACGTGTTTCCACCGCTTCCGCAGATGTTTGCCCTCGGGAACGCCCAGTAGGTGAACATCCCGTGGTTGCCATTCCCTCGGATCTTCCCCTCGAAGTCGCGGCCCTTCTTGAACACGTTGTTTTGGACCTTGTTGCCGCTGCTGCCGTCGCTGGCGCGGACCGGGTCGCCGGAGACGACCTGGAAGGTGTTTCCCTTCACCAGATTCCCGTTGCTCCCCGGGGTCTTCTGTGTCTGGTTGAAGGCGAGATAGACACCGTGGGTGTTCCCCGGGACTTCCTTGTTCTCGAGGTTGATGAACCGGTTGTTGGTGATCTTGGCCTTCGAAACGTAGTTCAGGTGTATGCCGGCGTAGCCGTTGCCACCCTTGACCCAGGCATTGCCGATTTCCTTGAAGGTGATCCCGTTGACCACCAGCCCTTTGACCGGTCCGTCCTGCTTGGTTCCCGTGGCCTTGATCCCGCCGTCGCCGTAGCGCTGCACGGTGTATGGCCCTTGGAAGTTCAGTTTCGGCGACTTCGGACCGACCTTCGTCCAGTACCCGTCCTTGGCCGCCCGCCCGTCGAAGGTGACGGGTCCCGTCCCCGGCTGAGCCTTGACGGTGACGATCCCGGACGCGATGCCCGGCGCCCACTCGACCCCGGCATCCGTGTAGGTGCCGCCGCGGAGCATGATCGTCGCGTTCTTCGGGTGCCTGGCCTCGAGCACAACCTGGGCGTCACGCAGGGACCTGACCGGACTCTGCGCAGTCAGGCCGGTTTTCCCGGCCGTCCGCGGAAGCGAATCCCCCGAAAGGTCGGCCGGCGACAACGCGCCGGGGTCGACGTAAACGGTGACATCCTCGCCTCCTGCCGGGGCCGCCAGTGCCTCCGGCCCGCTCGGAACCAGGATCATCACGGCCGCTGCCAGGCCCGGCAGAGCGATGCGTAGGTGTTTGCGCATGGGCGTTCCTCTGCGTTCAAAGGTCATGTGAGGCACGAGGGAGAAGTCCATCGCTGCCGCTCGTCCTGCCGAGGACGCTGCCGTGTTCACACCACCACCCGCAAGCACTTCACCCCGTTCGGGACTGTTCGGGACTGTCCCGGACAGCCCGTCCGCTCCGATGCCGAGGCGGCGCGGAGGCGGCGCCGGGGCGTCCTGCCGGCGCACTCGCTGCCGCCGCTCGCGGTGGCCGTGCTCACCGGATTGTTCGGCGGGCGGCTGCCGGTGGGGGCCGTGGTGTGGCTGCTCGTCGTGGCGGCCGTGTGGGGGCCGCGCGACTACCCGGGACGCCGCACCCGCGACGAGATGCCCTCGAAGCGCCCTGTCCTGACCCGGCCGCCGGCAGCGGTCAGGGCGTGGCTGCGGCGCCGGATCGGGCGGTGTGCTGTTCGAGGCCGCCGAGGATGAGCGCGAGGCCCGCCTCGAACGCCGCTTCCTGGTCGAGCGCGGGGACGTCGTCCGGCAAGTCCCCGGCGTCCGGCGCGTCGGCGTCGGCCTGCTCCTCCAGCACGCAGCCGAGTGTGAAGCGGCCGGCGGCCAGCATCGCCATCTGCGCCTGCTGCTCGGGAACGCCGGAGGTGACCAGGAAGGCCATCTTGCGGCGGATCCGGTCCAGATCACCGGTCGGGGTGCTGCCGGCGTGCAGGCGGGCGCCGTCGCGGCGCATCAGCAGGATCGCGGCCGACACCTCCGGCAAGGGCTGTCAGACGCCGACGTCGCAGTACGGGATCGCGCGTGGTGACCTGGTGCGCATCCTGCACGAGGCGACGAAGGCCGCCGCCGAGTTACGTCTTCGGCAAGAGTGTCGAAGGCTTCGAGCAGCGCTCCGACAGGGTCACCGCGCACTTCTCGGACCGGACCTCGGGCGAGTACGACCTGCTGATCGGCGCCGACGGGCAGGGCTCGCGTTACCCGCCGGGCGCTGCTGCCCGAGGGCTTCGACCCGCACTGGCGCGCGGGGATCCACATGGCGTACTGGTTCGTGCCGCGGATCGCCTCCGACACCGACATCCGCGACACCTACATGGTCCCGGGCGGCCGGCAGATCACGCGGCGCAGCCACAACGCACCGAGACGCAGGTGTACTTCGTCATGCGTGAGGACTCCCGTGAGGACTCCCGTGAGAACTCCCGCGAGGACTTCAGGGAAGCCTCCGCGATCCACCGCGCTCCGATCGAGCAGCAGCAGAAGTTCCGGGCCGAGCGGTTCCGGGACGCCGACCGGCAGACCGAGCGGTTCGTCGAGGGCATGAAAGACAGCCCATTCTTCCACTCCCAGGAGATCGCCCAGGTGCGCATCGACGGCCGGCCCAAGGGCCGGGTTGTCCTGGGCCGGGGACGCCGCGCACCGCGCCTCCCCCTGCAGCGGCACGGGGATCTCCGGCGGCTTGGTCGGCGCCTACGTCCTGGCCGGGCCCGTCGTGATCGCTGAGATCCGTTCGTGGGCCCGGCGCCACCCCCGCGCGTTCGACATGGCCATCGCGGCGGTCCTGTGCGGGCCGGCGGTGCTGACCACCACGATGGCGCAGCCGCCCCGCATCGTGCGCCGGCCCCCGCCGGTTCCCGCCGCGGTCGCTGTCCTGGCGTGCGCCGCGCTGATGCTGCGCCGCACCCACCCGCGCCTGACCGTGATCATCACGACCGGGTGCACCGCGGTCCTCGGCGCGCTCGGCCCTTCTCAGGGGTACGAGCTCGGCTCCACCCTCACCGGTCCCGTGATGGCGGCGTTCGCCTCGCTGGCCTGGCACACCGACGGCCGCACCGCAGCCCGTTGCACCGCCGCCGCAGCGGCGGTGCTGCTGGCCGCGTCCGTCCTATGGCCGCCCGGCGAAGCGCGGCTGCGGCCCGAGCAGGTGGGCCTGGCCGCCTTCACCCTCCTGCCGGCGGCCGTGGCCGATGCGCTGCGCAGCCGCCGCGACTACGTCACGGCGGTCGAGGCCCGCGCGGCGATGGCCGAGCACACCCGCGAGGAGGAGGCCCGGCGCCGGGTGGGCGCCGAGCGGATGCGCATTGCCCGCGAGTTGCACGACGTCGTCGCCCACCACATCACCCTCGCCCAGGCCGCCACCGCCGACTACCTCCTCGCCACCCGCCCCGACGCGGCGGCCGAGGTCACCGGCAACCTCACCGCCCCCCTCACCGCCGCTCTGGGCGAACTGAAGGCGACCGTGGGGCTGCTGCGCGAACACGATGAGCCCACCGGGTCGACCGAGCCCGCGCCGGGGCTGGCGCAACTGCCCGACCTGCTCGCGTCCTTCGAGAGCGTCGGCCTGGCCGTCACCCTCACCCGCGAGGGCGAGGCCCGGCCGCTGTCGCCCGGCGTCGGTCTCACCGCCTACCGCATCACCCAGGAGGCGCTCACCAACGTCTCCAAGCACGCCCTGACCGCCACCGCCGCCGTCCACCTCCGCTACACCGCCGACCGGCTGACCCTGACCGTCACCGATGGCGGCCCCGCCCCCACCTCCCCCCGGTCGCGGGGTGTGGCCGGGTACGGGCTGATCGGCATGCGTGAGCGGGCCCACGCCGTCGGCGGACACCTGCACGCTCACCTCCGCGGCGGGGCCGGCTTCGAGGTGCGGGCCGATCTGCCCACCCTCACCGCTCCCGGCCCGCCGCCGACGACACCCAGGGACGCCCCATGACCATCCGCGTGCTCCTCGCCGACGACCAGGCGCTCCTCGCCGGGACCTTCAAGGTCCTCATCGACGCAGCCGACGGCCTCGAAGTCGTCGCCACCGCGGGCGACGGCGAACAGGCCGTGCGCCTGGCCCGCAGCACCGCACCCGACGTCGTGGTCATGGACATCCGCATGCCCCGCCAGGACGGGCTGTCCGCCGCCGCGCAGATCACCGCCGACCCCGAGCTGGATGGCACCCGCGTGCTGATCCTGACCACCTTCGAGACCGACGACTACATCACCCGCGCCCTGCGCGCGGGGGTCAGCGGATTCCTCGGCAAGGGCGTCCGCCCCGCCGAGTTCCTCGCCGCCATCCGCACCGTCGCAGCCGGCGACATGGTGCTCTCCCCGCTCGGCACCCACACGGTGGTCACGCGCTACCTCGCCGTTGCCGGCCCTGACCGCCCCCTCGCCACCCCGCGCGAGATGGACCAGCTCACCCCCCGCGAGCAGGAGGTCCTGCTGTGCGTGGCCGAGGGCCTGACCAACGACGAGATCGCCGAGCGCCTGTTCGTCAGCCCGCTCACCGTCCGCACCTTCGTCCAGCGCATCATGCACAAGCTCGGCACCCATCACCGCGCGCAGCTCGTCGCCCTCGCCTACCGGACCGGTTTCGCCCACGTGCCGCAGCCGCCCCCCGCCCGCCCGCGCCCCGGCCCGGCGCCGTAGCGCGCCGCGCCGCATGCCGGCGCGGGGACGGGGAACGGCCGCACTCGGCGTCGCGGCCCGCGTCCAACGCGCCGGCAACCACGTCCTCACCCGCCCCCTCCTCCTCACCGAGGATTGGGCGGCGAACAGCTGGGACGCCTGGCAAGGCTCCGTCCTGCGCGACGAATGGCGCACCTTCGCGCACTGAACATCCCACCCGCCCGGGGATCGCGGACCCCGACGCCGAACCCGACACGCCGGCCCGAACGCGCGTGTACGAGGCGGCACTTCCCCGCGTAACACCCCGGCGAACCTTGCGTCGACACAGGTGGTCAGTGGACGCAGATGTGGGGTGCCGCGGCGCCTGCGGCGGGGGGCCTGCTCGCGGCGGCGGCACGCGCCACCTCGTCCAGCAGGTGCAGGCGTTCCCGGCGGTCCACGTAGCGGCCCCCGACCAGGACGGAGTCGATCCGCTGCGTGTGGCGGATGTCGGCGCGTGGGTCGGCGTCCAGGACCAGCAGGTCGGCGCGGTCGGCGGGCAGCGCGAGCATGCGGGCGGCCTCGGTGGTCGCGGCGGTGAGGACGTCCCGGTCGGGCACTCCCGCCTCGGAGAGCAGTTCCAGTTCGTGGTGCAGGGAGAAGCCGGGGACCGCGTAACCGGTACCGGTGTCGGTGCCTGCGATCAACTGCACGCCGGCCCGGTGGAGTTCGCCGACCAGCCGGAGCCGGTGCGCGTAGATCTCACGGAGGTGGGCGATGTCGCGCGCGGTACGACCGGCCGTCAGGGCGGCCCACGTGGGCTCCCACTCGTCGGTCATCCAGGTGGGCAGGTAGCGCATCTCCGCCGGGTCGACCGCAAGTTGGTCGGTGCGCTCCAGGCAATGATGAACGGTCAGAGTCGGCACGACACACGTCCCGTTGGCCGCCAGCCGATCGAAAAGGGCCCGTGTACGGCCGACGTCGAAGCTGCGAATCGCCTGCAATTCCAGCGGGTGCACCTGCCGGAACCAACTCGCGTAGCGATCGAGACTGGAACCGAGACCGGGATCGATGCGGATCCTCGCGATGGCCCGCCTTATCTCGTCCTCTCGCGAGGACGTGGCGAGCGTCAGCGCGTGGAGATGCTCGATGGACTGTTGCCCGGCATCACTCGCGCGCGCCATGGGCACCACGTCCGGGCAGTGGCCCGCGTAACGCAGTCCCTGGCTACGGGATTCGTCGGCGATCGCCTCGTACGCCTCGCGGTCGAGCCGGGAGTACACCTTGACGAAGTCGGCGCCTTCGGCCTTCGCCTCGCGTACCGCGCGGCGTGCGGACAACGCGTCGGCGACCTCGACGACTTTGCCGACCTCGCCGGCCCAGATCGAGGGCCGCCCGTCGATGATCGAACTCGCGATCACCCAGCGGGGACCGAGGAGTCGGCCCGCGCGGACCTCGTCCCGCCATGCGTGGTGCAGGGGTTTGCCCCACATCTCGCGAACCGCGGTCACGCCGTTGAGCGGGAACAGGGGCGGCATTACGCTCTCGGGCCCGTCGTTGTGCACATGGGCCTCGACGAGGCCGCCCGGGACGATGTACTTGCCGGTCAGGTCGTAGGTCGTCGTCCCGCGCGGGATCTCGATCTCGGCCGAACGGCCGGTGCGAACGATGCGGCCGTCCCGGACGAGGACGGTCCGATCGGGGCCCACACCGAGGATGGTGGCGTGGGCGAGGGCGATGGTGCCGCCGGGGGGCCGACCGGAATCGGCCTCCGTGGCCGCTGCGGCCGGGACGGCGGGCAGGAACGCGGCGCCGGTCACGGCGGCCGAGGCGGCGAGTGTCTCGCGTCGAGTGGGCATGACAACACAGTGCTACGAGGCGATCCCTTCGACCATGGCGCCAAGTGGAGAATCGGGGTGGGGACTGCCCCACCCCCGGGAACGAGGGCGGCACCGTCCGGACAACGCATCAACGGACGGCTCCCAGCACGGCCTCACACAGCGCGACATCCACGGAATCCGCCGGGAGAAGCCGATCGGCCCCGATCAGCAGGCCCGTCGCCTCCGGGCGGATGTCGTAGAAATCGGCGCACTCCTTGAGCCCCATTCCCATCCTGATGATCCCGAAGGCTCGACAGGTCGTGACATCGAAGTCGCCTGCCTGCCACCAGAGTCCGTCCATCATGTACATCGCATCGACTTCGTCGAGCAACGCCCCATCCCGTACAAAAGGAAATCCCGCGTTCGCGTCGACGAACGGGGTGGTGCTGCGCGCCTTGGCCCGCAGCACCGCCCCGCCTCATGCCGTAGACCGTCAGGCGGTCGGGGCCAGCTCGGCGGCGTGGTCGACCGCCCACTGCGCGAGCGTGCGGCCCTTCTTCCCGGTCACCTGCTCGAACGTCGGTGAGACCGACGGGGGTTCCTCGGCGTATTCGGCCTGGTAGCCCAGGATGAACTCGGCGATCTCCGCCGGGAATCCGGCCTCGAGGTAGGCGCGGCGGGCCTGACCGTACGTCAGTCCCTCGAACGCGATCGCGCGGCCGAGCCCGGCGCCGATCGCCTGCGCTTGCTCCCGGTGGGTGAGGGCCTCCGGCCCGGTCAGGTCGTACGCCCGGCCCGCGTGGCCGTCCCGCGTCAGGGCGATCACTGCGACGTCGGCGATGTCGGCCTCGTGGATCGGCACGCCGATGCCGTCGGGGTAGGCGTTGCGGACCATGCTCTCGTTGCGGATGGACTCGCCCCAGACGTCGAGCTTGTTGACGGCGAACTCGCCCGGCCGCACGTGGGTCCAGGCCACCTGGCACTTCTCGACGACCTGTTCCACCGCGTGGAGCGTGTCGTAGTGGCCGCCTCGTCCGGTCGTGACGGCAGAGCTGGTCAGGGTCACGATCCGGGCGACCCCGGCCGCCACGGCACGGCCGACCAGGGCTTGCGCCAGGTCGGCCGCGTGCGCCGGGTCGAAGATGCCCGCGACGAGGAACACACTCCCCACCCCGTCGAACGCCAGGTCGCCCGAACTGTTCAGGTCGCCCTTGACGACGTCGACACCCTTGGGCAGCCCGGCGGTCTCCGGAGTGCGGGTGAGCGCCCGGACGGGCCGTCCGGCCGCGACGAGCCGAGCGACCACGTGCCTGCCCACGGTGCCGGTCGCTCCGGTCACGAGGATGGTCATGGAGAACCCCTGTTTGTGGGAAACGAACTATGGATGCGGGCCCGCTGCCGAGGACGGTAGGACAAGTCCGGAAGCCCTCGCACATGGGAACGTTCCCGCAGGGGCCTGGACAGCCGTTCCACGCAGCGGCGTCATGACCGACGTTCCAGCGGCCGGGCGTCTCGCTCCGCCGCGACGGCTTCCGCTCCCCTGGTCCGCCGTTCCCGGATGGGGAACCACGATCAAAGATCGCCATCATCGTCGCGGGCATCCTCGGGACGGGGAAGCAGCGAGACGCCGCGCCGACCGGCAGCCGTCACGCCGAAGCCGACTTGCACCTCTCCGCACCGTCCTCGGCGCTTGATGGTCGAGAACAGCCGCCTCCTGCGGGTCGCAGCCACAACATGCCGGACCGGCACGCACGTTGGGGCGGAGTGCATAGTGTGGCCATGGGTCGATACGTGGGTTCGGCACGTCTTGAATGGTGGGCAAATCAGTCGATCTGCCTCGCCGAGGATGGGATCGACATCACCGTTACGATCGGCACTCCATTGCGCTGGACGCGACTCGGCGTGAGGGCTGGGACTTCCTCGTGGAGATGGATCCCCACTTCTCGCTCGCATTTCCCGGCGAGGATCGCGGCCGCCTCCTGGTGCGGGTCGAGGAGGCACAGGATGGAGCACTCATCCTCACGGAGACATGAGGGTGGGGATGGTTCCGTGACCATCACGTTCGACCTCACCTGAGGTCGGCCCCGGAGCCGGGCGCGGTGAGCCCGACCGTCGAAGGCGATCAGCGCTGCGCAGTCGAGGACTCCGCCGGCGCGGGCCACCAGGTCACGGGGGCCCGCGTCGGCGGGCGGGACGGCCGGCGCGGTGAGTGCGGTGATGCGCTCGGGCACTTCCGAAGCCGATCAGCTCGTGAATTTGCCGTCGGGGAATGCGGTGGCAGGAAGCTTGCCGCAGGGTGCGTAGGCGTCTGCGGTACCCAGGCACCGTCCGCTGTCGAACAGTCCGAGTTCGTAGTGCACGGTGTGCTCGTCGTGTCCGCTGACGGCGATCCCGATGTCATAAGTGCCGGGGTAGTGCACCTCGCCAAGGTAGGTCACGCGGTAGCGCCAGGGGAGGTATCGGGGGAGCTTCCTGGCGGCGCCCTCTCCCAGCAGGTCGTGTGCGTGGGACGCGATCGCCTCGTCGTACCAGCCGACTTGGGCGATGTAGTTGACATGCCGGTTGAGGTCGACGTCCCCGACGCGGGCATGGACGGTGGCAGCGGCCGGGTAGTACTGCCGCTCGCGGCGCGGCGGATCGGGTTGCGACGCCACTGCTGCATCCGTTCCCGGCAGTCGCAACTCCGCGAGGTCGGCGCGCAGTTCGTCCGGCAAGGTGAGCGCTCCGGACTTGTCGGCGAGCACGATGGTGGCCCCGGCTGTGGCGACGAGTCGCCCGTCGATGAACATGCCCTGCCCGTAGGCGTAGGAGGTCCGGCCGATCGCCCGGATTCCGGTGCCGATCCGGATGGTGGCATCGAAGGTGCCGAACGGCGTCCACCGCTCGACGTCCTGGCCAACCAGCAGAATGCGGAAGGGCCCGAACCCGCCGTCGGCCAGAAGCTTGTCGAAGCGGGGGAAGCGCAGGCCGATGCGGGGATGCTCGAACAGACGGGCCAGTGCCACTGTGCTCGTCGTGCCGTCCGGGGCGAGGTCGCCGAACCGTTGCGTAACTTGCCGGCGGTCGGGAAAGTCGGCCTCGGCCATGAGCGCGGCGGAATGTTCGTCGATGATCAACGTTGTTCCCTTCAGGGTTGTCACCAGGCCGAGGACAGGGACCGCGGACCGTGGCTCAGCACGCGGTGCTTGAAGTCGGGGGTGACGGCGGGATCGGCGAGGCGCAGCCCGGGGAACCGCCGCAGCAACGCCGGAGGAGCCGGCTGTAGTTCGAGGCGCGCCGGCGTCGCGCCGAGGCAGTGGTGAATTCCGTGGCCGATAGCCGGGTGCGGGCAGCGGGCGCGGGTGACGTCGCGGGCGGGCCGGCGGCCGCCATCGCGTCGAGGTACTCGTCGACGATCCCCTGGAACCGCGGGGCCGGCGCCTGGGCCCGCCGGACCGTGAAGGTCGCGGTCAGCAGCCGCCGGTGGGTGTGCTCGGGTGGATCCGGCATCGGCAGTCGCCCGGCACGGCGGTGTTTCATCTCTTCGTCGTCCACGCCCTCGGCCGCCGAGCCGGGTGACGGGCACATCGCGTCGAGCCGGAGCCGCGCGGCACGACTGTGCACGGCCCGGACATCGGCGTAGCGGCTGAAGAGGGTGGCCTCGTGCCCCGGCGGCGAGCGCACCCGGTAGACCGCGCCGGAGTCACGCCGGCTCCGCACGCCCGGGTCGATGTCGAGCTCGTTCCGCAGGGCGGCCGGCTCGGGCAGAACCGCGTTCGACTGGTTCCGTCGAGCGCATCGCTCAGGACGTTGCCCCCGGGCCGCTCCGGGGCGGTGGACTCGGGCAGTCCTTTCATGGGCTCATTGAACCCTGCTGCACGCGGTGCGTGCAACATCGTGTGCAACATCGCGCTCGCCGCCTGATGGAGCGCTCACTCCGCTCGACTAGACTGCCGCCATGCGTCAGCGGTGGAGCGAACAGACCATCCTGGATGCCGCCGTGGAGCTGCTCTCTTGCTCCGAAGGCGACGACTTGTTCAGCATGCGCAAACTGGCTGCCGCACTGGGTACCGACTCCTCCAGCCTGTACCGCCACTTCCGCAACCGCACCGAGCTGATGCTCGCGATCGTGGACCATGTGCTGGTCCAGGCCATGCGCGGCTACCGGCGGCAGGGGACCTGGCGTGCGCGGCTGGTCGACCTGACCCTGCGCTCATGGGATGCGTACGCCGCGCTGCCGCAGCTGGCGAAGGACACCGGCCACTATCCGGGCAGCGGACCCGGCAGCCGGCTGGTGATCGAGGAGACCCTGCAGGCTCTCGGCGACGCCGGGGTGCCCGAGGAACTCGTCCCCGAGTGGTACCACCGGCTGGTGACCTTGTCCGTGTCCCTGATCTCCACGCACGCGGCCGGCCAGTCCTGCGGCCCGACCGAGCAAAAGCGGAGACTGGAAACCTTCCGGGTGATCACGCTGGGCGCCGATCCGGCGGACTTTCCCGCGCTGGCCCACTACAGCCGCCGCATCGAACCCGTCGGTTTCACCCGCGAGAGCTTCCTCGCCACAGTGGAGCTGGTGCTGGACGCGGTGCCGACGCACCAGGAACGAAACGGCACCCGGCCCAGCAGCCCGGAAGGTTCGTGAGGTAACAGCCCTCGGGCTCGTGCGCCTACTCTGCCGGGCAGTCCGCCGGGTGAAAGGCCCGCCGACCACCCACGCCGCCGCACACTCGCCATCGACGCCCTGGCACGGCGTTGCAATACCACGCCAAGTGCCCTCGGAGAAGGCGTCGCCCGTCGAAGGCCCATCGTTTCGCCCCGTGGCGAGGCGTGCCTTGTCGTCGGGGGAGGCCGGTTCGCGGCCTCGCCCCGACATGGGCTCGGTTCACTTCCTCCGGTCGGCTGTTGCACCTGCTGCGGTGTTGGCGACCGAGTTCACGAAGTCGCTTCGGATGCTTCCGCATCGTCGGGGAGTGGTTCGCTGAACGCGTGGATGACACCGAGGTAGGCGCTCGCTTGGGCGCTCCAGCCGTTGCGATCCGTCCGTTCGGGAATGTCGGGATGGGTGCGCGAGCGCAGGAGGTAGCCCACGGACAACGCCTCGACGGCCCAGATGAGGTCCTCCATGCTGCGGTCGGGTCGGAGACGGCGGCGGGCGTAGCGCAGTAGGACGCTCAAGAGGTGATCGGTCTCGTCGACGTAGCGCTCATTGGCTCCGGCTTGGGCATCACGCACCATGTCGACAGGGGCCAGAGCTCCTAGGCCGAGCGCCAGGTACAGCTCCGGGGATGCGCTCGTCCACCGGAAGTCGGCCTCGCTGATCTGACGGAAGATCTCCTCGGGTGCCTCTCCGTCGGCGACCAGCCCGAATGCGAGGGCTTCGATCTGCCGTGCCCCCGGGGTGGCGATCTTGTCCATCACATGGCGCATCAGTTCCAGTTGGAAAGCGGCCTGGTCCGACCAGATCTGGTAGAACGCCCCGGTCGTCAGCTTCCTGCCGTCGGGGTTGCGTCGATTCACCTCGACGAGAACGTCCGCCATGCGAATGTCCGCCAGCGGGTTGTGGGGACTCGATGCCGTGGGACGGGTTCGCTCGATGGCGAGGTTCGCCGCTGCGGCCAGCAGCAGGGCGCGGGTCTCCTCGCGGGGTCGATGCCGGCGTTGAGCGGGCGGGGGGTTGGTCGAGCGCGTGCGCGTCGGCTCGGTCGCATCGTCTTCAGGAGTGTCCACCATGCGATAATCGTACCCTGCGTTCGGAGATCGTAAGTTACTTACGATCCCGGAATGGCCCCGCCGGCGGACGCGCGGGCGCTCGCCCCCGGCGCCGCGAGTATCGCCGAGCGCGGTCGCCCCCTCGCCGAGTGCGACGGCCGGGCCCGCCCGAGGGTATCG